>NZ_VSMK01000275.1 GCF_011682075.1 Nitratidesulfovibrio liaohensis | reverse complement strand
CGATGGTCAGCGCCGCCCCGGCTCGCCCCGCGACATCTGGGACGCCGTGGCCTCGGTGGGCGACCGCTGGCGCAAGCACTCCGAATCCCGCACGCGGCCCGGCAACGGCGACCTTGATGGCCGCCGCAGCCACACCGGCGGTCCCGCCAACGATCGGGACGACACACCCGATGGCACCCCAAACAGTACTCCTGACGGGTGGAACGCCGGAAATCACGACGATTCCTTTCCCCCGCGCGATGGAGGGCACCCCGGCGAACGGGACGCCCCCCTGCCGCCGTGGGCCGCCTCGGCCCGCAGCGAGGTGCCGTGGGAAAACCTGGACCGGGTGGGTTTTTTCCCCGGCCTGTACCAGACCATCCTGCGGGTGATGCTGGCGGCGCCGCGCTTCTTCTCCGGGGTGCGTTCCTCGGGTTCGCTCAAGCGCCCGGTGGCGTTCTACCTGCTCATCGGCATCTTTCAGGCGCTCACCGAACGGCTGTGGTACCTCATGAGCATGCGCGCCTTTGGCGGTTTCATCGAAGACCCGCAGTTGCACGCCTGGATGGGCAGCGTCACCCACGACATGAGCCTGCCCATGACCCTGCTGATCTCGCCCTTCACCCTGCTGCTGCAACTGGCCGTGCTGTCCGTCCTGTACCACGTCATGATCCGGCTGGTGGAACCGCGCGCGGCCGATCTGCCCACCACGGTGCGGGTCATCTCGTACAGCGCGGCACCCACGGTGCTCAGTGTGGTGCCGCTGGTGGGACCGGTGGTGGGTTCGCTGTGGTTCGTGGTATGTACGTTCGTGGGGGTGAAGTATGCCCACCGGCTGCCCTGGTCGCGCACGGCGTTGGCCATCGGGCCGCTGCTGGGGCTGGGCTTTGCGCTGACGGTGCAGTTGCTGCGCATGTTCATGTCCTCGGCGCCCATGTAGTCGACGCCCATGTGGCCGATGCGGTCCGCGCACCGCGCGGGGCGACGAACCTGGAGCGGCAGGGCAACGCAGACGGGGGATGCGGGACACGCAGAACAGGGGATGGCGGATGCGGGGCACCGGCCCCGCTCTGGATGCACGCGGAAACGGCCACCGGGCGGGGGCCCGGCCGGGTAACCGGGGAGGCGGCCATGTTCAAGAAACTGCGCGCCCTGTGGAACGAACTGCGCGAGCGGCGCAGGCATTCCCGCGAGATAGCTCCGCGCACCATCCGCGATCTGGCCGCCGAACTGCGCGAACTGGCCGAAATCGCCGAACGGGTGGCCCCGGTGGACGCCGAAACGCTGGTGCGCCTGCGGCGCATCCGCCACGAAATGAACGACCTGATGGACCTTACCCGCCGCCCGGAATTCCACCGCATACCCGCCCAGCGCAGGCTGGACCTGCACAACGGCATCCAGCGCACCCGCGAACAGATTCTGGAATCGGCCCAGGCCGCGCCCACGCCCACCCCGCGCCTGCAATAGGCCGCCCCATCACGCTCTACCACTCATTCCGTTCGTCTTGGCCCGGCACGACACGCCACCAGTCCCGCACGCGAATCGGCATCCACCTGCGGCGTTCCCGCGTCCTTTCGCACCCCCCGGCATCCATCCCGCATGCATCCGGCACCATTCTTGCTGAGGCATGTCCACACCCGTCCGCGCGACGGCTTTCCGACATCACCCCCGTGCGTCCTCCCACGCCCGCCAGGGCAACGGCAGGCGCGCGGCCATTCCCGGAGCGTTGTCCATGCCCTTCATGCCCAGCCCGGCATCCCCCGCCACATCCGCCACTGCTTCTGGCGCCGCGTCTGCCGCCACTTCTGAGGCCCATCCGGGCCGATGCGCCCGCCCGTCCCTGCGCCTTCCGCTGCTTGCACTGTGCCTGCTGCTTCTGCCGCTGGTCATGTCCTGTTCCAGCCCGCCCAAGGCCGGGGTGTACATCGACCTTGCCAGCCAGCCCATCTTCTACATGGACGACTGGGTACGGCGCGGCAATCCGCAGGTCAGCGTGCGCCCGGCCACACCGCCCAACCGCAGGCTGACCGCGCTGTTCGTGCCCTTCCGGGTCACCCAGCAGATGGAAAAACCGAGCGTTGTCGGCCTCGAGGTATCGCGCCAGATATGGCAGACGTGGCTGTCGGAAAAGGTCTTTCCGGTCATCGAATTCGCGGAAAACGCCCCCCCCTACCGCCGCGACCTGGCCATGCAGATGGCCGCCCAGCGCGGGGCGCAGTTGCTCATCGGCGGCTACGTGACCCACTACGTCAACGGCGGCACCTCCGGCGATACCACGTTGTCCGTGTCGCTGGAGATATGGGACGTGAACACCGGCCAGATGATCTGGGCCATGGGGCACGCCGGGGTCATGGAGCACCAGTTCGCCAACGATTTCATCCTGTTCTCGGCCAAGGCGCGCAAGCCCAGCGACCCCATGTGGGCCGTGACCCAGACCGTTTCGTGGGACATGGCGCAGGAAATCAAGCTGTGGATCGACCCGCCCGCGCCCAAGGGGCTGTCCAAGGAACCGGCATTCTAGACCTGGACGGGTGATCGCGCCCGGCTGGCAGACAGGAATTCCCCTGCGCCCTTGATGATCATTTCCGACGTTTCCCCGCCCCCGCGCCCCATGCGCGGGGGCGCCGCTTTTCCATGCCGGGCATGGGGTTGCCCGCATTCGGCCAGCTACGCTCCGGTTTCACTCCCGCCGGGCCGGGTTGCTTTCCCTCCGCCACGATTTATGCTAGGGCGTGAGGACGTTTTTCCGGTGCCAGCCCGCCGCGCTACGCCCCGTGCCAGAAGGCCGGGGCCTCTCTTGTCAGCGCGCCCGGCGGCCAGCCAACAGGAGTGAGAATGATCGGCATCTCCAAGCTTTACTGTGGTCAGGTCGAACCCTCCGACGCCCTTCGCTACGGGCGCCATTCGGGCCAGCTTCCCTCCCACCTGCTCCAGTTCTCCAAGGACAAGAAACCGGTTGTGGTCTGGAACATGACCCGCCGTTGCAATCTGAAGTGCGTGCACTGCTACGCGCAGGCCGTTGACCCTGAAGGCAAGGACGAAATCTCCACCGAACAGGGCAAGGCCATCATCGACGATCTGGCCGCCTACGGCGCCCCGGTGATGCTGTTTTCCGGCGGCGAGCCGCTGGTGCGCCAGGACCTGGTTGAACTGGCCAAGCACGCCACCACCAAGGGCATGCGCGCGGTCATTTCCACCAACGGCACCCTGATCACCAAGCAGAAGGCCCGCGAACTGAAGGAAGTGGGCCTGTCCTACGTGGGCATTTCGCTGGACGGCGGCGAAGAGGTGCACGACAAGTTCCGCGCCGTGCCCGGTTCCTACCGCCGCGCGCTGGAAGGCATCGAAAACTGCAAGGCCGAAGGGCTGAAGGTGGGCCTGCGCTTCACCATCAACAAGCGCAACCAGGGCGAAGTGCCCAAGCTCTTCCAGCTGCTGCGCGACCTTGAAGTGCCGCGCATCTGCTTCTACCATCTGGTGTACTCCGGTCGCGGATCCGAACTGATCAAGGAAGACCTGGACCACGCGGAAACCCGCGCCATGGTCGACCTGATCATGGACAAGACCCGTGAACTGTTCGACGCCGGGCTGCCCAAGGAAGTGCTGACCGTGGACAACCACGCCGACGGCCCCTACGTGTGGATGCGCATGCTGAAGGAAGATCCCAAGCGCGCCGCCGAGGTGTTCGAACTGCTCCAGTACAACGAGGGCAACAACTCCGGGCGCGGCATCGGCTGCATCTCGTGGGACGGCAAGGTGCACCCCGACCAGTTCTGGCGCCAGCACGTGGTGGGCAATGTTCTGGAACGCCCCTTCTCGCAGATATGGGACGACCCGAACATCGAACTGCTGCACAAGCTGAAGGACAAGAAGCAGCACGTGGGCGGCCGTTGCGCCACCTGCCGCTTCCTGAACATCTGCGGCGGCAACTTCCGCGCCCGCGCCGAAGCCTACTACGGCGACATCTGGGCGCAGGATCCCGCCTGCTACCTGACCGACGACGAAATCCGCGCGTAGGTTCGCCCGCGCCGGAACCATACCTGCCATGACGGCACCCGGACGGCCCTGCGTCGTCCGGGTGCACGCTGCACCCCAGGCCGCCCCCGGCGGCCCGCCCGCACCGCCGCCAAGCGGCTGCCACCCGCCAGCCCAAACTGGCCGTGACTGGCCCCGGCTGACCGTGCCTGCCTGCAACGGGCCGCAAGCCCGGCGCACCGTGAGCATCGGGCGCAGCGTTTCAACCCTGCCTACTCCAGGAGACGGCATGTCCGAATTCGGGGACTTCTTCCGGGGGCGCAGACTGCGCCGCACCGCCGCCCTGCGTGAAATCGTGCGCGAAACCGCGCTGCACGCGGCCGACCTGATGATGGCCTATTTCGTGGTGGAAACCGAAGACCCCGCCTTCCGCAAGGAAATCGGGGCCATGCCCGGCCAGTACCAGCTTTCGTTGCAGGAACTGGAAAAGCAGGTGGAAGCCGCCGTGGCCACGGGCCTGCGCAGCTGCATCCTGTTCGGCATTCCCAGGGAAAAGGACTATCGCGGCAGCGAGGCCTACAACAAGGACGGCATAGTCCAGCAGGCCGTGCGCCTGCTGAAGAAGCGCTGGCCGAACCTTGTGGTGTGCACCGACGTGTGCCTGTGCGAATACACCGACCACGGCCACTGCGGCCTGGTGCGCCAGGGCGATACGTCCGGCGAGGTGCACAACGACCCCACCCTGTCGCTGCTGGCCAAGACCGCCATCAGCCATGTCGAGGCGGGCGCGGACATCGTGGCCCCCTCGGACATGATGGACGGCCGGGTGCAGGCCATCCGCCGGGCGCTGGACCAGAACGGGTTCACCCACATCCCCGTCATGTCCTATGCGGTGAAGTACGCATCGAGTTTTTACGGCCCGTTCCGCGAGGCGGCTGAATCCACCCCCCAGTTCGGCGACCGCAAGACCTACCAGATGGACCCCGCCAACCGGGTGGAAGCCATGCGCGAGGCTGCGGCGGACATTGCCGAGGGCGCGGACATGCTCATCGTCAAGCCCGCCGGGCCGTACCTGGACATCATCCGCGACGTGCGCGACCGCTTCGATGTGCCCGTGGCCGCCTATCAGGTGAGCGGCGAATACTCCATGATCCGCGCCGCCGGTCTGAACGGCTGGATCAACGAGGACGCCGTGGTCATGGAATCGCTGCTGGGCATCAAGCGCGCCGGGGCCGGGCTGATCATCACCTACTTTACCGAAGACCTGCTGCGCAAAGGGCTGGTGAAATAGCATGAGTCATCCGCAACACCCCGGCGACGAACGCAAGCCCAACCCGCAGGGTGACCATCCGCACGAACACCCCGCAGGCATGGGCGGGCATCCCGGTGGCCATCCCGCAGGGCGTCCGGGCAGCGGCCATCCGGCAAGCATGGGCGGGCACCCCACCGGAGTGGGCGCGCCGCAGATGCCGCGCACCCTGCCCGACGGCACCCCCACCTGCAAGCTCATCGCGTGGGAAGTGACCCGCTCGTGCAACCTGGCCTGCAAGCACTGCCGGGCCGAAGCGCACGAAGAACCCTACCCCGGCGAATTTTCCACCGAAGAGGCCAAGGCCCTCATCGACACCTTTCCGCAGGTGGGCAACCCCATCATCATCTTTACCGGGGGCGACCCCATGATGCGGCACGACGTGTACGAGCTCATCGCGTACGCCACCGGCCTTGGCCTGCGCTGCGTCATGTCGCCCAACGGTACCCTGATCACGCCGGAAACGGCCCGCAAGATGAAGGAATCGGGCGTGCAACGCTGTTCCATATCCATCGACGGGCCGGACGCCGCCAGCCATGACGCCTTCCGGGGCGTGCCCGGCGCGTTCGACGCTTCCCTGCGGGGCATCGAATACCTGAAGCAGGCGGGCATCGAATTCCAGATCAACACCACCGTCACCCGCGACAACCTCGGCAGCTTCAAGGACATCTTCAAGCTGTGCGAACGCATCGGCGCGGCGGCGTGGCACATCTTCCTGCTGGTACCCACCGGGCGCGCGGCGGGCCTTGGCGACCAGGTCATCTCCGCCACGGAATACGAGGACGTGCTGAACTGGTTCTACGACTTCCGCAAGACCACCTCCATGCACCTGAAAGCCACCTGCGCGCCGCACTACTACCGCATCATGCGCCAGCGGGCCAAGGAAGAGGGTCTGGCCGTCACGCCCGACACCTTCGGCATGGACGCCATGACGCGCGGCTGCCTTGGCGGCATCGGGTTCTGCTTCATCAGCCACGTGGGCCAGGTGCAGCCGTGCGGCTACCTGGAACTGGACTGCGGCAACGTGCGCGAAACGCCCTTCCCCGAAATCTGGCGCAACACGCACCACTTCAAGCAGTTCCGCGATCAGGAAGCCTACACCGGCAAGTGCGGCCCCTGCGAATACCACAAGGTGTGCGGCGGCTGCCGCGCGCGCGCCTACAACATGAGCGGCGACCATATGGCCGAGGAACCGCTGTGCTCGTACACCCCAAGGCGCACCGGCGCGTGCCGCTGACGGAGGCATCATGACCGCATCCCACGCCGAAAGCTGCACTGCCAATGATATGCTGGACCAGATCGACAAGCGCATCCTGGACGTGATCCAGTCGGACTTTCCGCTGGAATCGCGCCCCTATGCCGTCATCGGCGAAAAGTGCGGCGTCACCGAGGCCGAGGCGCTGGCCCGCGTGCGCGCCATGAAAGAACGCAGGCTCATCCGCCGCATGGGGGCCAACTTCCAGTCGGCCAAGCTGGGCTTTCGCTCCACGCTGTGTGCGGCCAAGGTGCCCGACGATGCCATGGACACCTTCGTGGCCGAGGTGAACCGCCATGTGGGCGTCACCCACAACTACCTGCGCAACCACGAATACAACATCTGGTTCACCTGCATCGGCCCTTCATGGGACAGCGTGTGCGCCACCTTGGCCGAGATCACCGAAAAGACGGGCATCCCCATCCTGAACCTGCCCGCGACGAAGCTGTTCAAGATCAAGGTCGATTTCCAGATGGGTGACTAGCCCTCAGGAATACACCGCAGTTGCAGACAAAGGCCCCGGACGTGTCACTGACATGTCCGGGGCCTTTCATGTGCATCCGGCACGTGATGCGCCATGCCGCATTCGTCCGCACGCAACGTCCAGCCGTCATTCCGCCGTTGCGACAACGGCATGACGCGCCGCCCCGTCCGTGCTATGCACGTCCCATGACCATCTTCACCCTGCTCACTTCCGTCGCCGCGCTTGTCGCCACCGCAAGCCTTGCCGCTATCACCCTGCTGCACGGGGCATGGGTGCTGGGTTCCCCCCTGTGGCTCGACAGGGTCATTCCCCGCACGTCCGATGCGGCGGGTGGCCGCCCCCTGTTCGTTCCCGCGCGCGGGCTTACCGGCGCGGTCACGCTGGCCTTTGCCCTGCTGACGCTGCTGCCGGGCCTGACCCTGGGCTGGCTGCCCCTGCCGCCGCCCCGTATGGCCCCCACGCTGTGCCTTGGCGCAGCGTTCATCTTCGTGGTGCGGGCCATTGGCGATTTTCGGTACTGCGGCCTGTTCCGGCGCATCCGCTCCACCACCTTCGCCCGTTGGGACGCCCGGCTGTACACTCCGCTGTGTCTGCTGCTGGCCGCCTGTTACGGCCTGTTGGGCGTCGCCCCTAACTGACGCGGCCTTGCCCGCCCGCCTTGCCTGCCCTATGGATGGCGCATGGGACGCAAGACACACAACACACGCAATGGGCACACCGGCAAACGGGGCGCGCAGCCGCCCGCCGACGATTCCCGACGGGAACGCGGTCAGCGGCGCACATCCGGCGCATCCCCGGCTGACCGCATGGCCTACGCCACCTGCACCGGGGTGCGCAACGCGCCGCCGCGCCTGTCCCTGACCGTCCCGCCCGACAGCCTCGACGCCGCCACATGGGAGCAGATCGAAAGCGCGCTGGCCCTGCCCTGCATGGTGCACCTGGCCGTCATGCCCGACGCCCACGCGGGCTACGACCTGTGCATCGGCGGGGTGGCCCTGCTGGACGGGCACATCAGTCCCAGCTTCGTGGGCTACGACATCGGCTGCGGCATGTGCCACGTGAACACCGGCCTGCCCGTGGACGAGGTGCTGCCCGACGAGGCCGCGCGGCAACTGCTGTTCGACCGGCTGCGGCTGGCCATTCCCGTGGGCACCGCCACCCGCGCCCCCGGCGCATACGACCTGCCGCGCTTCACCAGCGCCAGCGGCGACACGCAACTGACCGACGCGGTCAACGCGCGCCAGTCCATCCAGTTGGCAACCCTGGGCGGGGGCAACCACTTCCTCGAAGTGGGGGTGAACAAACGGGGCGAGATAGGCGTCACCGTGCATTCCGGCTCGCGCCGCTCCGGCTGGGACATCGGGGCCTGGTACATGAAGCAGGGCAGGCTGTTCCCGCTGGATTCGCGCCTTGGACGCGCCTACCGGCAGGACATGGACTGGGCGCTGGACTACGCCCTGCTGAACCGCCGCCTGATGCTGGAACACGCCCTGCGCGCACTGGCAGACGTGCATCGACAACTGGCCCGGCCCGCACACAAGCGCTCCGCCCGCCCCGCCAAGCCCACCGACGGCACCGGAGCCACAGGCCTCAAAGGTCCATCGCATGTCCCGGCCTCCCCGGCCCCTGCCGCTCCCATCTCTTCCCTTTCTGCGCATGGCCTCGCAGCCACCCTGATTCCCTCTGCCCAGCCCCCGCTTTCCGAACAGGAAATCTCGTTACTGCTGGGCCGCATGATCAACGAGAACCACAACCATGCGGTGGTCCTGAACCAGACCGGCCCGCCCGGTCCATCTGGCGCGCCGCTGGTGCTGCACCGCAAGGGCGCCACCCCGGCGGACGCGGGCCAGCCCGGCATCATTCCCGCCAATCAGCGGGACGGGGTGTATATCACGGAAGGGCTGGGCAACGAGGAATACCTGTCCTCGGCCTCGCACGGGGCGGGCCGCCGCATGTCCCGCAACGAGGCGCAGCGCACCATCCCCCTCGAGCGATTCCGGTCGCAGATGCGCGGCATCGTCTGCCGCGCCGACAAAGGGGTGCTGGACGAGGCCCCGGACGCCTACAAACCCATCGCGGAAGTGCTGGCGGCGCAAGACGGCGTACTGGTGCGGATCATCGACCATTTCCGCCCGCTGGTGGTGCTGAAAGGGTGATGGGAACCCGGTAGGAGAGGGACAACAAGGTCGCCCCTCGCCCGCCCCTTCGCGCATCGGCTCACCTTTTCCACAAGAGAGGTGACAGGCCATGCACCGCCCCTCCCTTCCATCGCCCGAGGCTACATACCGCACGTAGCCGTGTGCGACGCCACGCTGTTGCGCTACACATGCGCCACACCGAGGACGCGGATAACCCTCCTCCGCTACACCCCGCCTGCGAGAGCCATGCGCACATCGCATTCCGCCGGGCAGATCACCCGAAGGTGCTTTGACCGAGGGAAGCTGCCCGGCAGGGAATGCGGTGCAGGATGCCCACCGGTAAAGGCACCCTCGCATCGCCATGCCTGCGAGAGTTTCACGCGCATTGGCGTCACAGGCGGCAGATCACCCGAAGGCGTTTGGCCGAGGGAAGCTGCCGCCGCAGGGACGCCGCGCAGGATACGTTGGGGGTCCAGGGGAGGCGAAGCCCCCCTGGAGCGCGGGGATGCAAGGGGCCGCCGCTATGCGGCCCCTTGCCCGCCGGAGGCATAACGAAATCGAGCGTGACCGGAGAGACGGGACTGTCTTCGTAGAAGCCGCCCAACATCAAGGCACAACTCCTTCCCCTCTTCCTCCCATTCCCCCTGCCACCTTCCCCCCTGCCCCCATTCCCCCTGCCCCCATTCCCCCTGCCCCCATTCCCCCAACAAAAAAAGCGCCCGGTCATACCGACCGGGCGCTCTCTTCTCACATCAGACCGCGTGGCGACTCGCAGCCGCCTCGCGACTAGAAACCGAAACCGTCGTCGCTGGCGCCGGATGCGCCAAAGCCGAAGGTATCGGGCACGCCACCGCTGGTGTCTTCGGCGGGGGCATCGAAGTCGGCCATGGCGCCACCTTCGGCGGCAGCCGCGCCAGCGGCACCGGCGGCGGCCACGGGCAGGGCCTTCAGGGCGTCCTTGACGGCGCGGGAAACGATGTCCTTCACGCTGGACTCGATTTCCTTCTCGTCAATGGCCACCTTGCCGTTGAAGGGAGCCAGTTCCTTCTTCAGGTTGGCGATGTCGCCGTTCAGGCTCTGGACCTTCTGCTCGGACTGGCCAAGCTTCTTCTCGAGGTCGGCGGCCTGGCCCTTGAAGGGGGTCAGTTCCTTCACCTGGGCCTGAAGCCCGGCGACGGTGCCTTCCAGATCGGCCACGTTAGCCTTCAGGGCCGCGATCTTGTCCAGCACCACGCTGATGCCGGCCAGTTCGGCGGCGGAAATGGGCTGCAGGGACACGTTGTCGCCCAGGCGGCCACATTCCTTCTTCACCCAGTCGTCGTAATTGCCTTCGGCTTCGCCGCACTGCATGAACGCGGGGTTCTGGCTGTACAGCCAGCCCTTGGCCATGGGGGCGACGGCGGCTTCTTCTTCGGTGGCCAGGGCGCGCTGGGCCAGGTAGCCCAGCAGGTCGGACACATCGGCACCGGCTTTCCCGGCGACCAGGCCGAGAACGGTTTCCATCTTGAACACTCTGCGACCTTCGTCAGACATTGCAGCCTCCTGATATCGGAAGAATGACTTCTCGGTTCGTTGTTCCGGCCGGGCGCGCGCCTTCGCGCGCCGCCTTCTCTGCCGCTAGCGGCGGCCCATGGCGCGCACGTAGGTGAGCGCGGCGGTACGGTACACAAGGTGGCCGAGCTTCGACCACGGCAGGTAGGCGAACAGCATCCACACCGCCACAAGGTGCACGTAGTACACGCTGTAGGCGACAGGAGCGATGCCCGCGAGGCGGAACAGCTGGCTGAGCACGCCGGTGACGGCCACAACCCAGATGACGCCGAGCAGATACCAGTCGTAGTAGTTCGAGCTGGTCTTCTTGGGATCGAGCGCCTTGCGACGCACCGTAAGGATGGCCAGGCCCACCAGCAGCATCACCGCGCCGATGTTGGCCAGTATCTTCACGGGGAAGGTCTGGGGCATGGGCGTATGGACCGCGATGGCCGGAATCACCTTGCCGCCCCAGTGCCCCACGGCCACCACGGCGGTGACGAAGGCCAGGATGACGAAGGAGTACATGAGAACCATGTGGCCCACCTTGCGGTCGGACTTGTCCGCGCCGCAATCCTTGAACTTGGTGTGGGTCAGCACTTCCTCGAGGATCACGTCCACCAGGTGCAGCGTCCAGTGCTTGGTCTTGCCGAGCATCATGGTGCGGCCTTCCGGCTGGAACGAGGCGATGAGGTTCTTCGTCCCCTTGAACAGGATGCCCACCGCCGTGAAGAAGGTGAGGATGAAGATGGGGTCGATGGTGAAGTCGCCGGGGAACAGCTTGCCGAACACGATGTCGCCCTGGGGGAACACCGAGCCGTTCACGCTGGCCATGATCATCCAGACCACCGCCCACAGGATGGCGGGGATGGCCACCAGGATGGGCAGGTACTGGGCGGACGACAGCCACTTGCCAACCACGGTGGGCTGGGTGAGGCGGGCGTAGGTCATGTTGCGCAGGGCGGACAAGAGGTCGCCGGGCTTGGCGCCACGCGGGCACAGGTCGGAACAGGTGCCGCAGTTGTGGCACAGCCAGATGTCCACGTCGGACAGCAGCTTGTCCTTCAGGCCCCACGAGGCCCAGACCATCTCCTTGCGGGGATAGGGGTTGTTGGTGGGGGAGATGGGGCAGGCCACGCTGCAAGTGGCGCACTGGTAGCACTTCTTGAGCGATTCGCCACCGACTGCCTGCAGTTCTTTGACGAACTCAAGATCGGGTTGAATCCTGACGGGTTGAGCCATGTTCCATCTCCTCCTAGTACCCCTTGAACGGGTTCGGACCCTTCTCAAGGATCATGTTCATGAAGTCCTCGATCACGCCGGGGAGCTTGTCGTACTCGTCAATGGCGACTTCGTACTGCTCCACGCGGTCCGGTTCCACGCCAAGGCGGTTCAGCGTCTCGGCAATGTTCTCCTTGCGGCGCTTGCAGATTTCCGAACCCTTGACGAAGTGGCACTGGTAGTCGTCGCCGTACTTGCAGCCCAGCATCATCACGCCGTCGATGCCCTTGGACATGGCGTCGGCAACCCAGATGGCGTTGACCGAGCCAAGGCAGCGCACGGGAATGATGCGCACGTACGGGCTCCAGTGCTTGCCGCGCAGTGCGGCCATGTCCAGCGCGGGGTAGGCGTCGTTCTCGCAGGCCAGGATGATCACGCGGGGGCCGCCCTTCTTCATGTCCGGCGGCACGTTGATCTCGCGGATCATGGAACCGATCTGGTCGATGTTGTAGTTGGCGAAGGAGATGACGCGCTCGGGGCAGGCGCCCATGCACGTGCCGCAGCGTCGGCAGCGGGCCGGGTTCGGCTTCGGCGTGCCCTTTTCATCGTCGTCCAGCGCGCCGAAGGGACATTCCTCGGTGCAGCGCTTGCACTGGGTGCAGCGGACGAAGTTGAACAGCGGGTACGACAGGTCGCCCGAGCGGGGGTGCACCGCAACGCCCTTGTTGGCGGATTCGATGCACTGGATGGCCTTCATGGTGGCGCCCACGGCGTCTTCCTCGGCGGCATCCAGCATCATGGGCTGGCGCACGCAACCGGCGGCGTACACGCCCGTGCGGCGGGTTTCGTAGGGGAAGCAGATGTAGTTCGAGTCGGCGTAGCCTTCGAACAGCTCCAGGTCCGGGAAGGCCGGGCCCTGGCGGTAGTCGAAGTTGACGATGGGATCCTTGGCGGTGGCGGGCACGATGCCGGTGGGCAGCACCACCATGTCCACGTTGATCTCTATGTCGTCGCCGATCAGGGTCTTGTCGCACAGCACGTTCAGGCTGCCGTCGGCGGCCTGGGTGATGGCGCGGATTTCCGCCTTGGACATCATGACGCCCAGGCGATCCTGCGCGGCCTTGTAGAACCGCTCGTGGATGCCCTGCACCACCATGCTGTCGTACAGGATGAAGGCCTGGCCTCCGTCGAAGGCGTCACACACGTAACCGGCCTGCTTCAGGGCAACAACGCTGCTGATGGCGTTGGAGATGGGCAGGTGGCGCACGCTTTCGTGGTCCTTCACGACCGGGGCGGCGGCTTCGCCTTCCGCCGGGGCGGGGGCTTCGGCCGGGGCCTCGGGGGCGCACAGTTCGGCATAGGGGTCGGCAGGTTCGGCCAGCGCGGTGTTCAGGATGAAGGCCACGCGGCGAGCCTTGATGCCCCCGTTCTTGGCCATCTTCTCGAACTCGGCGGCGGTGACCACGTTCTGCAGGGAGCCGTACCCGAAGGGTTCAAGCACCTTGGTGTCCTGCGGCTGCCAGCCGGTGGCCAGCACCACGGCGCCCACCTTCACTTCCTGTTCGCCGGAAGCAAGGGCGATGGTGGCCGTGAAGTCGCCGGGCTGCCCGGACAGCTTGGCCAGCTTCGCCTTGGTGTAAACGGTGATGTTTTCGTCAGCCTGCACGGCGGCGATCTTCTTTTCGATGCCGGTGTCGTGCACGTCGGTGTAGGGGTGGCTGAGCGGAACGGTCTTCAGAAGGCCCAGGGCGCGACCGCCGAGGACTTCGTCCTTTTCCACCAGCACCACTTCGTGCCCGGCCAGCGAGCCGTTGACCGCGGCGGTCAGGCCGGTCCAGCCGCCGCCCAGCACCAGGATGCGGCGCACGCCCTCGGAGGGCGAACCGTCAGGTGCGGTGGTCTTCTGCAGCCGCACCACGCCCATGTTCACGTAGTCGGTAACCAGCATTTCAAGCAGTTGGGGGGCCGCTTCGGGGTCGGCCAGCGAGCCGTCGGGGTTCTTGTAGCTCATCACGCCCTGCTCACGCAGGTTCACGCGGTCCACAAGCACGCCTTCGAACTCGTAGAGGTCCCAGTCCACGCGGGGCGAAGCGCCGCACAGCAGCACGCCGTCCAGCCCTTCTTCCTCTATGTCGGCAGCGATCTCGTCGCGCGCCTTCTTGTCGGCAAGGACGGGAAAGACCTTGCAGACCGGCGTGAGATCGCCCCATTTGCCGCCAACGGTGTCGGCAAGGGACTCAAGGTCGAGACCGCCGCCGATGCTCGACTGGTCGAAATAGACGCCAATTTTGGTGACCATTCTGTATTACCTCCCTCTCACCGTTTGAATCGCCTTCAGGGCGGCGCTGGTGCCGGACTGGGCGGTGCGCATCACGTCGAGCGGCTTCTGGGCGCACCCGGCGGCAAAGATGCCCTTTTCCTCGCCGCCGACGATGAAGCCTTCCTCGTCGACGGGCACGTCGAAGGGCAGCTTCTGCCCGGCAAGGCTGGGCTGCATGCCGGTGGCCAGCACGACGAGGTCGTAGCGGTGCTTGCGCTTTTCGCCCTTCACCGCGTCTTCCACCTCGACGATGACATCGCCGGTGGCGGCGTCTTCCTCGACGCCCGCGACCTTGCCCTTGACCAGGGCGATCTTTTCGTCCGCCTTCACCTTGCGCAGGAACTTGTCATAGCGGCCGGGGGTACGCAGGTCGATGTAGTACACCGTCACTTCCGCGTCGGGGTACTGCTCGCGCACGTACAGGGCCTGCTTGAGGGAGGCCATGCAGCAGATGTAGGAACAGTAGTTCAGGTGGTTCTGATCGCGCGAGCCCGCACACTGCACGAAGGCCACCTTCTTGGGGGCCTTGCCGTCGGAGGGGCGCTTGATCTGCCCGGCGGTGGGACCGCTGGCCGAGGCCAGGCGTTCCAGCTGCATGTTGGACACGCAGTTGGCGAACGCGCCCGCGCCAAGGTTGGAAAGCTTGGTCACGTCGTACGGCTTCCACCCGGTGGCGACCACGATGCTGCCCACATTCAGCTCGATGTCGCGGGGGGCTTCGTTCATGTCGCAGAACGCGCTCTTGCCGACCTTCAGTTCGTCGGCGCGCGAAAGCGCGGCCTTGTCGAGCACGAAGCGGCTGGGGAAGGCGAACGGCACGCTCATGTACAGCGGCTTGCGCTTGGCGAGGCCCAGTTCGAACTCGTTGTCGACGTCGCTTTCAAGGGAGGAGGCGAGCAGGGAAAGATCGGCGCTGCTCGGCACGGTGCCGCGCGGCTCGATGTGCACCTTTACGGTGTAGTTGCCGGCATCGCCGGACACGGCGGTCACTTCCGCCTGGGTGAAGAACTTGATGCGGGGGTTCTTCTTGATGCGCTGGAACTGGATTTCCAGGCCGCAGGAGGGAGGGCAAAGCTTGGGGAAATACTTGTTCAGCTGCGCAACCCGCCCGCCAAGAAATGGTGTTTTCTCGACGATGTACACTTCATAGCCGACTTCCGCGGCTTCAATGGCGGCCGTAAGTCCGCTGAAACCGCCTCCGACGACGAGTATGGAGTTCGACATTCTCGCTATCCTCCCTACAGTTTATCGGGCCTTCGTCAAAACGGCCTAAGCCCAGACAATAAGGCATGCTTACTGCCCCGGCTTAGGCCGTCCGGGTGAAAGGAGAAAGGGGCGGTTGCGGCTTGCCGCAACCGCCCCTGAAGCTCACCTATTCGGTGGGAATGATCTGGTAGTAGGGCTTCTTGAAGATCTTCGTTTCGCCCTTCTTGGGATCATGCTTGGAGTTCACGAAGCACTTCCACTTGGAGTCGTCGAGGCCCATGAAGTCGGCACGGTAGTAGAAGCCGGGGTAACGGGACTCTTCACGGAAGCGGATGTGCTGCATGTGCAGGCGCACGGTCCACAGACGGTGGTAGTTTTCCCAGCAGCGCAGCAGTTCGTGCAGGTCGCGAGCGGCCAGCTTGAGGGAGTCTTCTTCCATCATGTCCATGAGCGCGAAGCCGGTGTCCAGCGCCGCAGCGGAGGTGGTGTAGTAGGTACCGCAACCACCGCCGTATTCATCGGTGCACTTCACGAGGCGCATCATGAAGTTCTTGGGGCTGATGTAGGTCGGGTTCACCACCGGATCGGTGGAGGCGTCCTTGCCAGCCAGGTAGTTGTAGTAAGGACGGTAGATGAGCTGCTTCAGCTCTTCGGCCGTTTCCTTGATGGCGGGCTTGAAGTCCTTGTGGTCGATGCACCAGCGGACCATCTGCTTGCCGCAGATACGGCCTTCGGCGTGCGAACCGGAGGAGAACTTGTGGCCGGAAGCGCCCACGCCGTCGGCGCAGGTCCACAGGCCCATGACGGTGGTCATGCGGTTGTAGACCTTGCCGTTGTCCGCGCGCACCTTGTAGTCTTCGGGCACCCAGGCTTCGTCCGGACCGGACACCCAGATACCGCAGCAGCCGGAGTGCGAGCCGAGCAGGTAAGGTTCGGTGGGCATGATTTCCGAGCCGCGTTCTTCGGGCTGGATGTTCATGCAGGCCCACAGGTTGGCCTGACCCACGCACATGTCGAGGAAGTCTTCCCAGGCTTCGGACTCGAGGTGCTTCTGCTGTTCGGGGGTCATGTTCGCGAAGGTGCTCTGCAGGGCGGTCTTGGTGTCCATGTAGATGGGACCGCGACCTTCGCGCATTTCGCGAAGCATCATGTGGTTACGCAGGCAGGTCGGAATGACGTGACCCTTGGCGTAGCCGCGATCTTCGTAGGGCTTCAGCATCGCGCGGTTGGTGGCGCAGTAGTCTTCACCCTTGTAGTTGGTGGCCTTCGCCTTGAACAGCAGGAACCACGCGCCGACCGGGCCGTAACCGTCCTTGAAGCGGGCGGGCACGAAGCGGTTTTCCATCATGGTCATTTCGGCGCCGACCTGGGCACACATGGTGTAGGTCGAACCGGCGTTCCACACGGGGTACCAGGCGCGGCCCATGCCTTCACCAGTGGAGCGGGGCTTGTACACGTTCACCGCGCCGCCGCAGGCAACCATCATCGCGTTGGTGCGGAAGATGTGCACTTCGTTGGCGCGCAGGTTGAAGCCCACGGCGCCGGCGATGCGGTTGTCGGTGTTGGCGTCGAGCAGCAGCTTCACGATGAAGATACGTTCCATGATGCGGGCTTCGCCAAGGGCGTTCTTGGCCGCTTCGGCCACGATGCACTTGTACGATTCACCGTTGATCATGATCTGCCAGCGGCCGGAGCGGACGGGCTCGTCACCGGCGCGCAGCGACTTGCCGGCGGCCTTGGCCTGGGCGCCGTCGAGGTTGTGACCGTGTTCGTCCTTGATCCAGCAGGGCAGGCCCCACTCTTCGAACAGATGCACGGAGTCGTCAACGTGACGGCCAAGGTCGAAGATAAGGTCTTCGCGCACGAGGCCCATGAGGTCGGTGCGGACCATGCGCACGTAGTCGTCGGCGGGGTTCTTGCCGAGGTACGTGTTGATGGCGGACAGGCCCTGCGCAACGGCGCCGGAACGCTCGAGGGTGGCCTTGTCCAGCAGCATGATCTTCAGGTCGGGAGCGTACTTGTCGGCCCAGCGAACGACTTCGAACGCGGTACCGCAGGAGCCCATACCACCGCCGACAATGAGGATGTCGACGTCATGTTCCTTCACGATGGGATCGGCGATGGCCACACCCTTCGGCTGTTCCTTAACGGGAATCATCGGCATAGCTAAATCTCCTTATCGCAATGACTTGCGGTGGGTTCCGAACTAGCGGTTGCCGCCTTCGCAACCGGTTTCATACCAGCACTGGCTCAGGTCCGCATCGGAGATGGGAGCCTTTTCGCCCAGAGCAACCTTGGGAGCGATGAGCGCCGTTTCGGTGAACAGCAGTTCATTTTCCAGGTCGCCAGCTTCGGGCTTGCCGTCGAAGGGCTTGATGGAGCCTTCAGGGGTGGTACGAATGGGGAACTTGAAGCGCTTCACATTCCCGTTGCGGAACTTGACGGTCCACATGATGGAGTCGGCCGAGCGCATGGGGATGCAGGTGCCGCCCATGGGCGCGAAGTCGGCGTAGGGGCGGGCCGTGATGGCGCCCTGGGGGCAGATCTTCACGCAGGAGTAGCATTCCCAGCAGGCTTCGGGCTCCTGGTTGTAGGCCTTCATGGCCTCGGGGTCGAGGATCATGAGGTCGTTGGGGCAGATGTACATGCAAGCGGTCTTTTCGCCACCCTTGCAGCCGTCACACTTGGACGGATCAACATAAGTCGGCATACCTTATCCTCCAACTCAGCGAATTAAGGGGTTATACCTTGTCAGCCTCAACCCATGCGGATCCCACCATCATGTCGATGGAGGCTGAAAAAGCAGGTTCGGGAGCCTGCCTTTTCGGACTGCATCGCCCTCTGCGGCCTGATCGTGTTGCTTGTGACTGATTTAACAATGTGGCCCGATAGTGTCAAGCAACTTGTTCAAACCCTTCACAAGGATACGCCATGGGCTTGTTTTTGCGTGGTTTCTTGGGATATTTCGCTACGTTGCGCCGCCCACGGGGTCCGAGCCCGCCGCACTGCCCCTTGCGGTGTATCGTGAAGCAGGCAGAGTTTCAAGACCGTCTGCCGTCGTTTCGCGGCCTTTTATCCATTTTTTCACGAAAGACCGTCCGGAACGGGTTTCCGCCAATTGCGGATCGGGGCAATTCGGGACCGGAACCCCCGGCTATGACTGTTCAAACAAGCAGTTACATGACTCCGCGTCACCCTTGCGACGCCCTTGTGACGGTATGCGCATGGAGCATAAACGTCACCCTGAGGGCACCCCACATGCACCCCACTTCGCGGGTGCGCCCACACGCCCATCCCGCAATCATCCAGAATATAAGCAAACACACCAGAAGCCTCGCCCCTGTCGGGCATGTGCGCATTGTCTCAAGCCGGTGACGGAACCGCCGCGACAGGGAGCAGGCACACGCGCCAGCGCAAGGCAGCCTCTCGTCACATCGGGCTTCCACGCCACCTCCGCCGCGCACCCGGCGTCCGCCTCCCCCGGCTGACTGTCTGCCGCCCTGTCCGCCCCCCCCTGTCCGCTGTCATGCCGGGGGCCATCCCGGGCACCTTTCGCGGCTTGTCCCGGGCCTTGCCACTTGCCGAAGCGCACGTTTCGGGCTAGGTGGTACGCCACATCACCATCCCAACACAGGTTCCCCCATGCACGACACCAACGATTCCCCGTCCGGCCGTCCGGAACGGGATGCCGCGTCCCAGCCGGAGCGCTTCGAACGTACCGAGCGCCCCGAACGGGCAGAGCGCCCCGCCCGGCCCGACCGCTCCGACAGGGGCGACAGGCCCGATCGCTCCGACAGGGGCGACAGGCCCGACAGGCCCGGTCG
>NZ_VSMK01000263.1 GCF_011682075.1 Nitratidesulfovibrio liaohensis | reverse complement strand
CGGACCGGGCGAGCGCAGCAGGGCAACGCACACGGCAGCGGCCAGCGCGGCCACCAGCTTGCAGCGCGGGTCGGCCAGGTGCAGGCGCGAGGTGCCCCGGCTGAAGGGTTCGTCCAGCACGAAGACCCGCTAGCCGTGCGCCGTGGAGGTGAAGGCCAGCATTTCGGGCCGCACCCGCGCGATGAACGATACCACCAGCGCAGTCACCACGCCTTCCACGATCATGATCGGGATGTGCGCCAGCATCAGCGCCCGTGCGGCAGGGATGAACGCCTCGCCGGACAACCCCAGCGATACGGCGGTGAGCAGGGCGGATGCACCCACGGACAGGAAGCCGCAGGCAAAGGCCGCGCCCCCGCGCAGGCGGGACGGGCCGGTCAGCATGGGCCGGAAAACGTAGAAGCACAGCACCGGCGGCAGGGCCATGTTGAAGGTGTTCACCCCCAGCACGGTAAGCCCGCCGAACTGGAACAGCAGCGCCTGCAACGCCAACGCCACGAAGATGGCGGGAAAGGCGGCCCAGCCCAGCATGACGCCCAGCAGCCCGTTGAGCACAAGGTGGGCGCTGGAAGGGCCGATGGGCACATGGATCAGCGAGGCCACGAAAAAGGCGGATGACAGGATGGCCACGGTCATCAGGCGATCGTAATCCAGCCGTTTCAGGCCGACCGTGACGCCAAGCGCGGCCAGCGTCGCGCCTGCGCCGAGCACCATAGGGGAAAGCACCCCTTCCGAAATGTGCATGCATGCCTCGAGCTGTCTGCGCGCCCGTCGCGGCGCTCGGAAAATCCGGCGTCACGGGCGTGTCGAAAGGGGTAGCAGATGCCACATGGAGCGTCAACGTGCCACGAATCCGCAAGGCGTGCCGGGGGGCGCAGGGCAAGCTTGGCTCGTGCGGTTCTTTGGCCATTCTCGCCCGGCTCGCAGCGCACGGCTGCACCGTCCCCTGCCGTGGGGAGACAGCGGTGGCAGCGCGGTAACCTGCACGGCCCGGCCATGCAACGGAAACCGCCCCCGCATGCACGGGGCATGCGGGGGCGGCGTTGTCCGACAATGAGGGGCGCTGCGCTACATGAAGAAGACCAGCGTCACCAGGATGAACGTGGGCACCAGGATACCGCACGACCAAACCATGTAGCCGAAGAAGCTGGGCATCTTCACGCCCTGTTCCTCGGCGATGGACCGCACCATGAAGTTGGGCGCGTTGCCGATGTAGGTGTTGGCGCCCATGAACACGGCACCGGCGGAAATGGCCAGCAGCGTCTGGGTCATGTCGTGCATCAGGTGCATGGCGTCGCCGCCTGCGGTGTTGAAGAACACCAGGTAGGTAGGCGCGTTGTCCAGGAAGCTTGACAACAGGCCGGTCAGCCAGAAGTACATGACGTTCACCGGCTGGCCGTCGTGCGTCACCATCTGGATCACCGAGCGCAGCGCGCCGCTTTCACCCGCCTTCAGGATGGCGATGGCCGGAATCATGCTGACGAAGATGCCCGCGAACAGCTTGGCCACTTCGGCGATGGGGCCCCAGCTGAAATCGTTCTTGATGCGCGATTCGGGGTCGGTCAGTTTCAGCGACAGGCCGGCGATGACCAGCAGTATGATGTCACGCACGATGTTCTGCAGTTCCACCGGCACGTGGTACACGTTGAATTCCACGCCCGGCTTCCAGAAGCCGCTCATGAGCACCGCGGCGACCACGCCGCCCAGCAGCAGCAGGTTCACGCTGCCTTCCAGGCCCAGCTTTTCACCGCCATCCTGCTGCGGCGGCACGGGGCGGCCTTCCTTGCCGAACAGCACGGTGTCCAGCGCGAAAAACACGGCCAGCAGCAGCACCGAAACCAGCAGCATGGGCGGCAGCATGTGGATGGTGGTCCAGAAGAACGAAACACCCTTGAGGAAGCCGAGGAACAGCGGCGGGTCGCCCAGTGGCGTCAGCGAGCCGCCGATGTTGGCCACCAGGAAGATGAAGAACACCACCGAATGCACCTTGAACTTGCGGTGGGCGTTGGCGCGCAGCAGCGGACGGATCAGCAGCATGGCCGCGCCGGTGGTGCCCATCCAACTCGCCAGCACCGTGCCGATGGCCAGCAGCAGGGTGTTGACCATGGGCGTGCCCACCAGCGAACCGGTCAGGCGTACGCCACCGGCCACGGTGAACAGGGCGAACAGCAGGATGATGAAGGGGATGTATTCCAGCAGCAGGGTGTGCAGCACTTCGTACAGGGCCAGCGAGGCACCGAACTTGAGGGCGAAGGGCACCAGGAAGGCCAGCCCCCAGAAGGCGGAGACCTTGCCGAAGTGATGATGCCAGAAATGCGGCGCCACCAGGGGAAGAATGGCAATGGACAGCAACATGCAGGCAAACGGCACCGCCCACAGGCCGCCGAGCAGCGCACCGTCGAGATGCGGCGCGCCCGCACCGGCGGCGAACGCCATGCCCGGGAGCATGGTGGCAACGGAGGCCACGAGGGCCATGGCCGTCTTCTGGATCTGGGTCTTCACTGGGGAGCCTCCTTGGCGTCTCTGTGTATGGAGTCCGTCCGGCCGGGGCACGGCGACAGGGATGTCGTTGACCGGGATGATTCGTTGAGCTGGCATGTCCCTTTCGTGTTGGTGGGCGTATCCGGGCGGTCCATGGTGCGACCGCGTCACGCGGCGCGACGGACTGCGGACCGATGCCAACGCCTGTAGTAACGGGAGTGCGCCATCTTTTCAACAGTGGCCTTTCACGTTGGCGTTGCAGTGGCCGTTGCGGTGGTTGGCGCCGCTCAACCGCGTGAACCAGTGCGGTGACGGCATCGCCGACGCGAGCAACGCTTCGCTCCGGTTATGGAACAACACGGTTTGATTGGTCAAGCCGGAAGGTGACTTTTTGGCCGAAGGGGGGTACACAGGTGCCCCGCGCTTCGGCGCCCCCGCAACCTCCAGAAACCCACCGGCATACGCATGGCACCACAGATAACCCCCCGGCGCATGGAACGCATCCGCCGCGTTCTCGGCTGGCGACAGAAGGACCTGACCCTTGTGCTGGCCAACATCCACGACCCGCACAACGTTTCGGCCATCTATCGCAGTTGCGACGCCTTCGGCGTGGCCCAGGTGCACCTGTACTACACCGACACCGCCTTTCCCGTGCTGGGCCGCAAGTCGTCGGCATCCGCCCGCAAGTGGGTGGACACGGTGCGCCATTCCGACGCCCAGAGCCTGATGCGCACCCTGAAGGAAGGCGGTCACCGCGTGCTGGCCACCAGTTGCACCCCGGCGGCCAAACCGCTGGGCGACTACGACATGACCCAGCCCACCGCCATCATCATGGGCAACGAGCATTCCGGCGTGGCCCCGGAACTGGTGGAACTGGTGGACGGCGAAGTATACATCCCCATGTATGGCATGATCCAGAGCTTCAACGTGTCGGTGGCGGCGGCGGTGCTGCTGGCCGAAGCCTCGCGTCAGCGCGTGCTGGCGGGCATGTATGACCGGCCCTCCTGGCCCGAAGAGGAACTGGAAGCCCGCATAGCGGCCTGGGCGGAAAAATAGCGGGCGGGGGCAATGTCCCGAAAAGCGCGACGGCGGCGTATCCGGATGGTTCCGGGTACGCCGCCGTCGCGTCTGGCGGGGATGGGCGGGCTGCCGCCGGGATGGTGCCGGGGCGTCGTCAGTGGTCCCGCCCGGCAGGCCACCGCGTCACTTGCCTGCATCATCGGTGCATCATTCGTCCGTACCATCGGGGGCGCCGGGTCCATCGGGTTCGCCGCCCTCCAGCGGCAGGCCAAGGTCAGCCAGCCAGCCTTCGTACAGCGCGCCCACCTCGCGCTCGCCCGCGCGCCGTGCCCAGCGGGCCAGCCCGCGCGCCTTGCGCACCAGCGGTTCCG
>NZ_VSMK01000262.1 GCF_011682075.1 Nitratidesulfovibrio liaohensis | reverse complement strand
CGGCGTCGGCGCGGGCCTTTTCCAGGGCCACGCGGGCCTCGGCCACCTTGGCGCGGGCCACCGCAAGGGCGGCCTTCTGCTGCGCCAGGGCTGCCTTGCGCTCGCGGTCGTCCAGCCGGAACAGCAAATCGCCCTTCTTCACCGCGTCCCCCACGGTGACGGGAATCTCCACGATGACCCCGGACGTGGGCGTGGCCACGCCCACATCGCGGCTGGCCGCCTCCACTATGCCGGAACCGCTGATGTACCGGTCATAGGGCGGCGCGGCGGGATCGGCCACTGGCGGCACCGGGACGGGCGGCGCCGACGCGCGCGAGGCGTACACGACGCCCGCTGCAAGGCCCGCAAGGGCCAGGACGGGAAGGACGTAGGCAAGGATGATGTTGCGTCGCATGGATCTCTCTGTCCGTAAGGTATCGGGGCGTGCCGCATGTGGGTGGGTGGCCCCGTGGGTGTTCGGGAAACGGTCTGAAGGTCGGGCAAGGCCTGGAAACCCTCCGGATGTTAGTCCGTGCAACTGTATGGCGTCCGGGCGGACGCGCCCGTGCCGTTGCCGCCGGGTGATGGCCCGTATCCGCGGGAGTGATGGTCATCGCCGCCAATGCCGGCCCTTGTGCCGGAGCCCCCTCCGTGCCTGTCCGCCGCCCCAGGCTCCCGCATCGCGCCTGCCTCGGTGGCGGGCATGCCCACGCGGGTCACCTGTCCGTCGTCCAGTTCGGCGATGCGGTCGGCAAATTCGAAAATGCGGGCATCGTGGGTGACGATGACCAGCGCCCGGCCATCCACGGTGCCCACCCGGCGCAGCAGTTCCATGACTCGCTGACCGTTGGCGTGGTCCAGGGCGCTGGTGGGTTCGTCGCACACGATCAGTTGCGGCTGGTGCACCAGGGCGCGGGCAATGGCCACCCGCTGCTGCTGCCCGCCGGAAAGGTCACCGGGGGCGGATTCCGCCTTGTCGCCAAGGCCCACCAGTTCCAGCGCGGCTTCCGCCTTGCGCATGGACTCGCGCAGGGGCGCGCCGCAGATGCGCAGGGGCACGGAAACGTTCTCCGCCGCCGTCAGGGCAGGGTTCAGGTTGTAGGCCTGGAAGACGAAGCCGATGTTGCGGGCACGAAAGGCCGCGCGGAGCCGGGGGGCCAGTGCGGTCATGTCCTGCCCCAGGATGCGGCAGTTGCCTTCCGTGGGGTCCAGAATGCCCGCCATGACCGAAATGAGCGTGGTCTTGCCGCAGCCGGAGGGGCCCACCAGCATCAGCAGTTCGCCGCGCTGCACGGTCAGGTCCACGCCGCGCAGGGCGTGCACGGCGGTGGCCCCTTCTCCGTAGCGTTTGCGCAGCCCCGCGCAGACCACTGCGGGGTCGGCGGACATATCGGCCATGCCGGGCCTGCCAGGCATGTCGGGCATGTCGGCTGCGCCAACCGCACGGGCCGGAGCATTCATGTTTCTGTCCTGCACTCGTTCAACTCCCGGTTGCCCAGTTGCCCTGTGGTCCTATTGCTTGAACACCACGGCCGGTTCCAGCCGCAGCACCTGACGGATGCTCAGCGCCGCCGAAACCAGGGTGATGGACAGCACCGCACCGCCGCCCACCGCAAGGATGAGCGGCGAAAGGCGCATGCCCATGGGATCGCCGGGCAGGTTGCCCATGATCATGGCCATGCCCACCCCAATGCCGAAGCCGGTGCCCGCCACCAGCAGGGCCTGTGACAGGATCATCAGCAGCAGGGTGCGGTCGTCGGTGCCCATGGCCTTCAGCACGCCGAAGTGGCGCAACGCGTCCTGGGTGAAGTTGTGGAACATCAGCCCGGTGACCACCGCGCCGATGCAGAAGCTCATGAAAATGGTGGTGCCGAAGTGCATGATGATGGCCGTGCGCTTGATGAAATGCCGCAACGTCCGGGCGCGGAAGTCGTCGGCGGTCAGGGCGGTGAGGCCCGTTTCCGACGCGATGCGCGCGGCAAGCGCCCGGTGGTCCTGCCCCGGCCGGGCCTTTACCAGCACGAAGGACATCACCTTGCGCTCGCTCTTGTTGAACACCTTCACCCGCGAATAGGTGGTGTACAGGATGGGCTGCGACTGGAAGGTGGGGGTGGCGTTGGCCACGCCCACCACCACGGCGCGGCGGTCGTTGACCTCCAGCGCGTCGCCCACCGCCAGCGGTCGCAGGCCGTGGTCCGTCTGCACGGCCAGGCGCTTGGATGCGCCCTCGGCATCCACCACCACGGCATCGCTCATGCGCAGGTCCGCCATGCTGCCGGACAGCATGACGCCCGGCGCACCGATGAGCGACACGTCGTCCACGCCGATGAGCCCGCACCCCACGGTATTGCCGTCGGGCAGGCGCACCTTCAGCTGGCCCTTGTGCAGGGGCACGGCCCACTCCACGCCGCTGACGCTGCGCACCAGCGACAGGCGCGTGTCGGGCATGGCCTTCGATTCCTCCACCGACTGGGCCTGCGGATCCATGACCCAGATGTCGGCGATGGCGATGTCGTCGATGAGGCCGTAGGTACGGGTAAGGATGCTGGCGAACACGGCGGGCTGCTGGGTCATGATCAGCGAGGTGAAGGCCAGGCTCAGCACCATGCCGAGGTACTTGCCCCGGTTTGCGAGCAGCATCTTGAGCGCTATCTGGTACATGCGGTTTCCGATGGCTGTTGGGACCGCGCTTTCCCTTGCAGGGGGCGGAGGACGAAACGTGCGCCGCAGCGCCCATGTTGCATGCGGCGCATGTCGACCCGCTCCGGGACCATCCCGGCGGCCCGCAGGAAGGGGGAAGGAAGGGAAAAACCGTCGGTCCCCTCGCCGCCCCTGCGGAAGGGAAGCGGCGTGTGGTGCAGGGTCTAGCCCGGCGGCGTAACCGCAATATGTGTTGCCCGTTGCCGCTTCATTGCCGCAACAGGCAAAGTGTTGCCGCGTATTGCACCCCGCGCGGCGGAAACACTGTGTTGCAAAAAAACCGTGCACGGGCCACGGCGCGGCGCTATAGGTGGCCCATGAACACCCCGGAACACATCATGGTCGTGGACGACGACCCCGAAATTCGCAATCTGCTCACCGGCTATCTGGACAGGCACGGCTTTCGCGCCGAATCCGCCGCCGACGGCGCCGAAATGTTCCGCATGCTCGAGGTGGGACGCTACGACCTTGTGGTGCTGGACGTGATGCTGCCCGGCGACGACGGTCTGACCCTGTGCCGCAGGCTGCGCGCCCGGTCCGAACTGCCGGTGATCATGCTGACCGCGCTGGACGACGACACCGACCGCATCATCGGGCTGGAACTGGGCGCCGACGACTACGTGGCCAAGCCGTTCAACCCGCGCGAACTGGTGGCCCGCATCCGCACCGTGCTGCGCCGCGCCCGCGCCCTGCCCGAAAACATCGCCAAGGCCGAGCCGGAGGCCATGTCGCGCACCATCCGCTTTGCCGGATGGACGCTGGACACGGTGCCCCGCCACCTGGTGGCCCCGGACGGGGTGGTGGTGAACCTGAGCGGTGCGGAATACCGCCTGCTGCGGGTTTTCCTGAATTATCCCAACCGGGTCATGAGCCGCGACCAGTTGCTGGATCTGACCCAGGGCCGCGCGGCGGAAGCCTTTGACCGGTCCATCGACGTGCTGGTCAGCCGACTGCGCACCCGTCTGCGCGACAACGGGCGCGAGCCGCAGATCATCAAGACCGTGCGCGGCGACGGCTACTACCTGGCCACCGACGTGGAACGCGATGCCGGGGCCGATGGCGTCCCGGATGCCACCCCGAATGGCGCAACGGACGCCGCGCCCGGTACGCCCCCTCGGCCTTTCCCCGGCTCGGCTGACGCATGAGCCCCGCCAACGCCGCCCCCCCAGCCGCAAGGCCGCCGTTCCCCTTCGCGCGGCTGC
>NZ_VSMK01000261.1 GCF_011682075.1 Nitratidesulfovibrio liaohensis | reverse complement strand
CCCCGGCGGACGAGGCCCAACTGGGCCGCGTGCTGCCGGAGGACCTGCGCGGCTGCCGGGTGGTTGCCCATGACGCCGAGCACTCGCAGTTGGCGCGCTTCGGCGCCACCACGCGCGGCACCCCGGTGGAGGTCAACGCCGCCTATGGCGCGGCGGAACTGCGGCTGGTCATCGGCATGGTGGACGCGCACCAGTTCGTGGGCTTTACCGGCGGGGCAAAGGGCGTGGCCATCGGCTGCGCCTCTGCCGCCATGATCGAGGCCAACCACCGCCTGATGCGCGACCCGGCGGCCACCGTGGGGGCCATAGATACCAATCCCGTGCGCCTCGACCTGGACGAGGCCGGTGAACTGGCCGGGGTGGCCATGGCCATCAACGTGGTGCTGGACGCGGCCAAGCGTCCGGTGGCCGTGCTGGCGGGCTGGCCGCCGCTGGTCATGCGCAGTGCCGCCAGGGTCACGGCGCAGGTGTACGGGCTGGCTTATGACGCGCCGTACGACATCGTCATCGCCTCGTGCGGGGGGACCCCCAAGGATCTTTGCCTGTACCAGGCCCAGAAGGGACTGAACACGGCGGTGCAGTGCGCCGCGCCGGGGGCAAAGGTGCTGCTGGTGGCCGAATGCGGCCAGGGCATAGGCGACGAGGTGTACCATGACTACGTGCGGCGTTTTCCGTGCGCGCATGCATTGAAGAAGGATTTCGAGTCCGGGGCGTTCCGCATGGGCGCGCACAAGGGGTTCCTGTTCGCGCGGGCCACCACCAGCTTCGAGGTGGTGGTGCATTCCGACCTCGACCCTGCCCGGCTGCGCGAATGCCTGCTGACGCCCGGCGACATGCAGGAAACCGTGAACACCTGGCTGGCGGGGATGCAGAACCCCCGCGTGGCCGTGGTGAAGAACGCCAACTCATCGTTCTTCTACAAGAAATAGTCTGCGACGATTACCCGTTTCCTCCTGGAACGGCGGGTGGGGAACCGGTGCGGGTTCGCCCTGGAATGGGCCGCGCACCGAGCAGCCCCCGCCCGCCAATCGCAAGGCCGGGTGTGCGGAACCCGCGGGCAGCGCAGGCAGGGCCGGATTGCCGGGGGCATGAGGCCAGGCTGCATCCGTCCGGGGCGACCGGGAAGACGCGCAAACTGTCACGGGGGGAAACGCGACAGCCGGGCGGGGTGGGAAATCTGATGTCGTGCCCGGGGAGGGGCGGCGGCAAGACGAAGGGGGGACGGGTCCGAAGCAGGAGCGGGCCGCGCCGGAACGCGCGGGCGTGCTCCTCTGTCCGCAAGGCAGAACACCAGACACGCTCCGGAGGGCGGCATGCTCCTGAAGACCAAACTGTATCTCGGATTCATGGCCGTGCTTTTGCTGACGGCCATCGTGGGCGGCATCGGCTGGCGGGGAATGCACGAGATGGTCGTGTACGGCAATTATTCCACGTCCATCGAAACGGCCATGCGTCATCTTTCGGGGGCAGAAGCCTCCATGGGGCGCTTCATGCTGCGCGGCGAGCAGACCCACGCAGCCGCCACGGACAAGCACCTGGACGATGCACGCGCCACCATCGAGGCGGCGGGCGCGGGACTGACGCAGGACTGGATGCAGGCCGACGGCAAGGGGCTGCTGGAAAACCTGGAGAACTTCAAGACCGCCTTCGCCCAATTGGTGAACTCGCAGAACGAGGCCATCGCCATGCGGCAGCGCATCGACGCCAACGCCGCCAAGGTGGTGGAGACGGTGGCCGCGCTGGACGGCACGCTTGCCGGGGTGCTGCAGGCCACCCACGACGCGGGGCGGCTGAAGGGGTACCAGATGCTGCACGCCGGGGGCGCCGCCTTTGCCGAGGTGCGCGTGCTGACCGGACAGTTTCTGGATACCCCCACCGAAGAACTGCGCACCGCCATCCGCGCGCGGCTGACCGAAGCCCGCAAGGCCTTTCAGGCGGCGCGCGATGCCCAGCCCGACGAAGCGTCACAGGACGCCGTGCAGGAACTCATGGGGTACGTGGGCAACTATTCCGGCCTGTTCGGCATTTTCTCGCGCCAGATGCTGGCCAAGTACGAAGCCCTGGACCGCCAGCAGGAGGTGGTGGCCGCAACCCAGGCCGCAGCGTCCGAGGCGCTGCAACACGCCTCGGCGGCGTCCGATGCCTCGGTGCGCACCGCCACATGGCTGCTGGCCGGGGTGGCCCTGGCCGCCATGGTCATCGGCGCGATCATCGCCGTGGCCCTGCCGCGCGGCACCGTGCGCCAGCTGGGCAAGGACCCCGGCGAACTGGCCAGCATCGCGCGGCGGGTTACCGAGGGCGATTACGACATTGACGACGGCAGCCCGCACAGCGGCGTGTACGGCCACATCGTGGACATGGTGGCATCGCTGAAGACGCACCTTGCCAGCGCCGAAGAAGAATCGCGCCGCGCCCGCGAGGAATCGGAACGGGCCCGGCTGGCCATGCAGCAGGCGGACGAGGCCCGCACCGGGGTGGAAGCGGCCAACCGGACCATGCTGTCGGTGGCGGACGAGGCCCACGCCATTTCCGCGCGTATCGCCGCGGCGGCGGAAGAACTGGCCGCCCAGGCCGAACAGGTGGGCGCCGGGGCAGAGGTGCAGCAGCAGCGCATGGCCGAAACCCTGGCCGCCATCACCCAGATGAACGCGGCCGTGACCGAGGTGGCCGCCAGCGCCGCAGCCACCAGCCGCAGTTCCGACGATTCGCGCCGCAACGCCGAAGACGGCGCGCAAGTGGTGGCCCGCACCGTCACCGCCATCGAGAAGGTGGCGGAAGGGTCGGACGCGGTACGCCGCAACATGCAGGAACTGGGCGTGAAGGCAGAGGCCATCGGCAAGGTCATGGAGATGATCGCCGACATCGCGGACCAGACCAACCTGCTGGCGCTGAACGCCGCCATCGAGGCGGCCCGCGCCGGTGACGCAGGACGCGGCTTTGCCGTGGTGGCCGACGAGGTGCGCAAGCTGGCCGAACGCACCATGCAGGCCACGGCGGAAGTGGGCGGCAGCGTGCGGGGCATTCAGGACGTGGCCCGGCGCAACGTGGATGCGGTGGAGCATTCCGTGACGGCTGTGGACGAGGCCACCCGCTCGGCCCGTGAGTCGGGCGAGGCGCTGACGGCCATCGTCCGCATCGTGGGCGACTCGGCCGCGCAGGTCAACGGCATCGCCACGGCGGCGGAGCAGCAGTCCGCCGCCAGCGAGCAGATCGGTCGCACCGTGCAATCGGTCAGCGACATTGCGGCGGAAACGGCGGGCGGCATGCAGCAGTCCGCCGTGGCCATCCGCGAGCTGTCGGAAATGGCGGCGCAGTTGGAGCAGGCGTTGACCCGCCTGCGCACGTAGGGTGTGTTTCCAGCGTGTATTTTCGCCCGTTGGCTTTGCCAACGAACGAAACCGCTGCCGTGGTGACGCCTTTGACCCCTGCCGCATGGCGGGGTCTGCAACGTGGTGAATGCGTTACGGGTTCAACCTGTCGAGGAGCAACCATGACCGTGGTTCTCAGGCCCGATGATCTCGCGGCGTTGTGCCGCGCCGTGCTGGAGCGGGCGGGCGTGCTGCCCGCCGCCGCATCTTCCGTGGCCAGGGCGCTGGTGGCCGCCGAATGCATGGGCATACCCTCGCACGGGGTGGCGCGTTTGCCGCAGTATGCCGACCAGGTGGCGGCGGGCAAGGTGCGCGGCGATGCCATACCCCGCGTGGAAACGCCGCTGCCCGCCACCGTGCGCGTGGATGCCGGGTGCGGCTTTGCCTATCCGGCGCTGGAAGCCGGGCTGGACGTGGCCGCGCCACTGGCCCTGCGCATGGGCTGCGCCGCGTTGGGGGTGACCAATTCGCACCATTGCGGGGTGGCCGGGCTGCACGTGGAGCGGGCCGCCCGGCAGGGGCT
>NZ_VSMK01000260.1 GCF_011682075.1 Nitratidesulfovibrio liaohensis | reverse complement strand
GCCGGACGCCGCGCCCCGCGAGTGCACCCGGTCCAGCACCTTGCGCGCCACCAGCGGGAACACCCCCAGCAGGGTCATGGCCGCCAGCAACCCCGGCGACAACACGTCGCCCGGCGTGGCCACGGCGCCCAGTTCGCGCCCGGCATTCACGTACACCGCCGTGCCGGGCAGCATGCCCACCAGCGATACCCAGAAATAGGTGCGCACGGGCATGGCCGTCAGGCCCATCAGCAGGTTGACCAGAAAGAAGGGGAATGCGGGCACCAGGCGCAGCCCGAACAGGTAGAACGCCCCGTCGCGGGCCAGCCCTTCGTCCAGACGGGACATGCGGTGGCCGAAGCGGCGGCGCACCGCGTTGCGGAACACGTAGCGCGCCCCCAGAAAGGCCAGGGTGGCCCCCACGGTGCTGGACAGCGAGGTGGCCCACAGCGTGGTCCAGAAGCCGAACACCGCCGCGCCCCCCAGGGTCAGGGCCGTGGCCCACGGCAGCGACAGCGCGGCGGAGGCCACGTACACCGCCATGTAGGCCCCGACAGACAGCGCAGGGCTGGCCTCGTGCCAGGCCACCAGTTGCGCCTGCGATGCCTTGAGCCGGGCCAGCGACAGCCATTCGCCAATCCCCGACCACCATGCAACCCCGAGGCAGACGGCCACCGCCGCCAGAAGCAGGGCGCGCCGCGCCGCATCAGTCCATCCCGGACGCATGAAGTTCCTTTCCGTTTTGCCGGGCCACCGCTGTCCGGCGCCCGGAGTGGATTCGGGGAGGCGCCGGTCAGGCACCATCCCATTCAGGACGCCACGCCGTTCAGGGCGCCATACAGGGCCGCGCCCAGCAGCCCGGCGTCGGGCCCGCGCACCAGGCGCACCGGCACCCCCCGCAGCAGTTCGGCGTGGGTATCGCTTTGGCGAAAGGCTTCGGCAAAGGCCGGGTGCGTCACCAGCACGGGGGTGGCCGCCGCCACCCCACCGGCGATGAACAGCCCGCCCAGGGCCAGGGTTTCCAGCACGTAGTCGCGGCAGGCGCGGCCATAAAACCGGGCAAACCAGGACAGAACTTGAGACAGGGCATGGTCGGGACCGGCCCCCTGTTCGCCGGTCATCAGGCGGGCCGCCACCCCCGCAGGTTCCAGCCACTGCCCGGTGTGGAAGGCGTGCAGCAGGCGCAGGCCGGGGCCGGACACCACGAGGTCACCGATGACCTGCCGCCCGGTGTGGGCGCGGACAAACGCGGCAAAGGCCATTTCCCGCTCGTCGGTGAAGGGGAACAGGGCGTGCCCCCCTTCCGAGGGCAGGGCGCGCGGCGGCATGCCGCCACCGGACGAAGGCAGCAGCAGACACTTGCCAAGGCCCGTGCCCGCGCCCATGACGGCGGTGGGGGCGTCCGGCACCGAATGCCCGTCCAGCACGTCCAACACGTCCAGCGCCGCCGGACGCAGGCAGGCATAGGCCTGGGCCACGAAATCGTTGATCAGCAGCACCGGGGGCAAGCGCGGCATGCCCGGCGCACGCAACGCCGGGTCGTCCAGATCCACCCCCCAGGGGATATTGGGTGGGGTGCAGCGGCGCCCGCCGCGCACCGGTCCGGCCACGGCCAGCACCAGCAGGGCCGGGGACGTGAACAACCCCGGCTCCTCGACGGCGGCCCGGCGCATCAGGTCGGCAAAGGACGCCGCACAGGCCGTGGGCAGGCGCACAGCGCACAGGCGGTCCTGCAGGCGCGGCACATGGCCGCGCGCTGGCGCGTCCGTCTCGTACAGGGCAAAGCGGCTGTTGGTGCCGCCTATGTCCGCCGCCAGCACGCGCATGCGCCGTTCTCCTTCCATATGGGGTGGCCGTGCGGGTTTGCCGCGCGGGTCATGGGTTCCGGTTCCCCTGCTGCGGGAAAAAGGCGGGGGAAAGACGAGGCGTTACGCTCCGGAACATCCCGCCGCACGGCGCACGCTAGGTCAAGCCGGTCAGTGCCCGCAGAAAGGCGCTGGCTTCGGGCGACACAGCCGAAAAACTCAGCCGCACGTCGTTGCCGGTGCCGCGCACCACGCGGGCGGGCAGGCCCATTTCCTCACCCTTGGCGTTCTGCACGAACAGCGTGCACACGGTGCCCTCGGGAAACTTGCCGCGCACGGCGCACCGCGCGCCGGTAAGGCTGACGTCCCAGGTCATCACCGAAAAGCCGTACCCGGAAATCTCTATGCGCCCCTTGTACCGCCCGGCCACGCGGGCGGCGCGCCTGCGCTCGCCTCCGGTCTTGGCGACGGGTGCGGCGCTTGCGGCATCCTGCTGTTTCGCTTCCATCCGTTCTCCCCTCCTGCATGGCATCGCCGCGCGCGGCCCCTGCGCGCGGCGCACCTTCTGATGTGCGTGGGACCCACGGCCAGCCCCATACCGGGCCATGCGTCCCCTGTCCGTGATTGCACGATACGCTGTCCCGTCGTCGGAACCGCGGCCCGCCGGAACATCCGGCCGACCGGATGTCAGGCCAACCGAGTGCCGGGTCTATCGACCTCGGGCCGGAGCGTGTCCGCGAAAAACGTCATTCCTGTGCCTGTTCCACGCGGGCCATTGCCTCGGCTGCCCGGTCCCGCCGCTCATTCCAGATACGACGCGCCAGGGCGCGCAGGCTGCGCGCCGCTTCAGCGGGCGGCGGCAGTTCCGGCAGGTCCGGCAGTTGGGGCACATCCTCGTCCAGTCGAGGCAGGGCCAGCGTGGCGTCCAGCGCGCACGAATACCCTTCCATGCCGCTGCCCGCCACCTTCAGCTTTTCCTGCCCTTCCACGTCCAGCGAACGGGCCATGCCCAGCACGCACGAGGGCGAATGGTCGCTGTTGACCTTGTCCACCATGCGGTTGATCTCTGCCGCCCACTGGCGGTACCGCCGATAGCCCAGCCTGCGCACCTTGCCCGGCCTTCCCGGCACGGTTGCGGCAGCGCCGTTGACGTAGCAGTCGAAGGCGCGCCAGGTATCCTCGTACACTTCCAGCAGCAGCTTTTCATACCGCCCGGAGCGGGTCCAGGCAAAGGGCACGTCGCGATGCGGACAGGCGTCCGTACCGCCCGCCAGGCGCATGAAGTCCACGGGCACCCCCAGGGCGTGCCACAACTGCCCGGCCATGTCCGGCCCGGTAAGCAGGTCCGCCAGCCATCCGGCGCGGCACAGGGCGCGTTGGGCGGCCCGACGCAGGTCATCCTCGCGCGAGCGGAACAGCTCCATCTCGTCATCCACGGCCTTGCGGGCGGCAAAGAAGGTCTCGGCCATTTCGCTGAGCACTTCGTCCTGCAAGGCCGAAACCATTTCCTCACGCTGATCGGTCATCGCGTCTCCATGACTGCTGGTCGGCCCCCAGATTAGCAGCGCGGGCAGCCCGTAGCAAGCGCGCCCCTTGCCGGAACCGTTTCCTCGGTGTTAGCCGGGCGGCAGGGGCGGCGCACATCGTGCCGCCCGCATACCCCGCAACGGAGACCAGATGCCTGCCACGCCGCATGCCCCGCACGCCGTCCCCTGCCCGCTGCATCCTGCCGCTGCCACCGGGCCCACGCCGTCCACCTCAGCGGGCACGTCCGGCATAACGGGCATGTCCGGCGTATCGGGCACGCCAGCCCCCCCGGCTTCCGACGAAACGCATGCCCGTGTCAGGCTGCTGGGCCAGCGCCTGACGGCATCGGGGGCCACCCTGGCCACGGCAGAATCGTGCACCGGCGGACTCATCGCGGCCCGCTGCACCGACGTGCCGGGCAGTTCCGCGTGGTTCACCGGCGGCGTGGTGGCCTATGCCAACGAGGTGAAGCGTGACGTGCTGGGAGTGGGCCCGGACCTGCTGGCCGCCCACGGCGCGGTGAGCGAACCGGTGGTGCGGGCCATGGCCGCCGGAGTGCGCCGCCTGACCGGCGCCCGCCTG
>NZ_VSMK01000259.1 GCF_011682075.1 Nitratidesulfovibrio liaohensis | reverse complement strand
GCGTCGGCCTGTTCCGCAGGGGCGGGCACGCCTGGGGCCACGCGCGGGGCGCACCCCTGGGCCAGCGCGGCCACGGCGAGCAGAAGCAGGACGCAACAGCGCACGGCAATGCCGTGCGCCAGGGATCGGTCGTGAGAAAGACGAAGGAGGTGCATCACAGGTTCTTGAGCTTGGCGGTAACGTCCGCCGCGTTGGCGGGCGACATTTCCAGGGCCTTGCGATAGCCCTTGCGCGCCTCTGCCTTCTTGCCGAGTGCGGCGGCGATGTCGCCGTAGTGTTCCCAGATGGTGGGGTCGCTGGCGCCCAGTTCCACGGCGCGGCCGATGGCCCGCCACGCCTCGTTCAGTTCGCCCCGGCGGTAGTGCGTCCAGGCCAGCGAATCGATGATGTAGGTACTGTCGGGCGACTCTTCAAGGGCACGGGTGATCAGCTCCAGCGCCCGGTCCAGATCGCGCCCCTGTTCAGCCAGGGTGTAGCCCACGTAGTTCAGGGCCTGGGCGTGGCGCGGGTGGTCGGCGATAACCTGCTCCATCATGGCGAACGCCTCGGCCTTCTGCCCGCGCTCGTCCAGGATGATGCCGCGCATGAAGGCGATTTCCGCGTCATCGGGCCAGAACCTGCGCGCCTCGTCCATGACGGTCAGGGCCGCTTCCGGCTTGTCGCTGTTCAGGTACAGCTGGGCCTCCATCTGCCAGAATTCCTTCTGGCCGGGATACAGCTTCTGTCCTTCCTTCAGCGTGGCCAGCGCCCCTGTAAGGTCGCCTGTTTCGTACTGCAGCTGGCTTTTCAGGCGCAGGGCACGGTCGTGGTACTTGTTGGTCGGGGTGATTTCCGACAACCAGTGAAGAGCCTCGGCCGGGTCGCGCTTGCCCTCGAAGGACAGCACGGCCAGGTAGAAGTACACCTCTTCGGGCGCGCCGGGGGTGTCCTTGACCACGGTGAGCAGGGCGTCGGCCTGTTCGTAGAATTTTTCTTCCAGGAACAGGGTGGCCGCCGTAAGCAGGAAGCCGAAGGTTTCCGGCCCCTGGCGGGCCAGTTCGTAGGCCTTGGCCGGATTGTTCAGCTTCAGGCTGATGGCGATGAGCCGCAGCCATACGTCCTGGTTGCTTTCGTCCAGGGTGATGATCTGCTCGTAGGTGCGCTCGGCTTCCACGTAGTCCTTGCGCAACTCGTAGATGAAGGCCAGTTCCGCCCAGGCTTCCAGAAAGTCGGGCGCGGCCTTAACGGCCTTGCGCAACTGGCCCAGCGCCTCGGAATGGCGGTTCAGCCCCACCAGGGCGCGGGCATGGTAGTAGCGCAGCACGGGGGTGCGGTTGCGCTCGGCAATGGCGGCAAGCAGCTTGTCCGCCTCGGCGAAGTTGCGGGTTTTCACCAGCAGCAGGGCCAGTTCCTGGCGGGCCTGTTCGTCATCTCCGTGGGCGGTTACGAAGCTGCGCAGGGTGTACAGTGCGTCGCCGGTGCGGTTTTCCTCAAGGTAGGTTTCCACCAGCAGCAGGGTGATGTCCAGGTCGTCGGGGTAGCGCGTCACGCCTTCCTGCAACACCTGCCGGGCCAGGGTCGCTTCCTTGCGCGAAAGCAGGAACGAGCCGCCGTCGATGAACACCCTGGGCGAGGGGTCGAGGGCCACCAACTGTTCGATGGCGGTCAGCGCATCACGCATGTTGCCATTGCGCCCCGCCTGCTCCAGCAGCAGATAATAGTAGGTGGTGGCCGCATCTGGCGACAGCCGCCATTCAACGGGAGCGGCGGGCTGTTCCGGGGTGGGCTGGCGGGTTGCACAGCCGGACACGCCGGTGGCCAGACAGACCGCCGCCAGCAGCGCGGCGGCGCGGGCAAGCGATCCGATGCGCGACCGACCGGACTTTCCGACGAACGTTTCGGCGGCAGCGGTGCGGCGCGGTGCCCGGATGGCCGCCAGCGTGCCTGCGGCGTTGCGGGCGGGGGCGATGCGAAGAATGGATGGCATGGAGGACTCGTGCAACGGCCTGACCGGGCCGGGCGGCTACTGTGATATCCAGTCCGAGGAAAAGTCGCGGATTTCCTTGAACAGATGGTCGCGCAGCTTTTGCAGCAGGCGTGCCTCTATCTGCCGGACGCGTTCCCGGGTGATGTCGTACTTCTCGCCGATCTCGCGCAGGGTGACCGGCTGTTCCGAAAGCAGGCGGTGCTGGAGGATGTATGCCTCCTTGTCCGACAGCTTCGGCAGGATGGTCTGCACCCTGTCCTGCACCATGCGCGCAATTTCGCTGTTGGCCAGCGTTTCCTCTATGCCGGGGCCTAGGGCGGGCAGGAAATCCATGCGGGTGGCCCCGCCGGAATCCTCGCCCACGGTGATGTCCAGCGACATGTCGGACGAATCGAGCCGCTGCTCCATCTCGATGACCTGCTCGACGGTAACGTTGAGCTTTTCCGAGAGGGTGGCGGCGTCGGGGTCGTACCCCTGCGCGATAAGGCGCTGGCGTTCCTTGTTGAGATTGTAGAACAGCTTGCGCTGGGCCTGGGTGGTGCCGATCTTGACCATCCTCCAGTTGTCCATGATGAACTTGAGGATATAGGCCTTGATCCAGAACGCGGCATAGTACGAGAACTTGATGCCCTTTTCCGGGTCGAACTTGTTGACCGCGCGCATCAGGCCCACGTTGCCTTCCTGAATCAGATCCAGCACATTCTGCATCCAGCGCCGCTGGAAGTCCATGGCGATCTTGACCACCAGGCGCAGATGCGAGGTGACCAGCCGGAAGGCGGCGTCGCTGTCGCCCTGTTCCTGCACGCGGCGGGCAAGGTCGAATTCCTCGTCCGGCTTCAGCAGCGGAAACCGGCTGATTTCACGCAGATACAGGTGCAGCGAGTCGCGCGTGGAGGCGCCGGGCATGGCAGGGCGCAGTACGGGCAGGGAGCGCTGGCGGCCTTCGCTCTTGTCATGCGCGTCTGCCCCGTCATGTGCGTCATGTCGGGCATGCGACGAATCGTCGTCGCCGTGCAGCAGGTCCACGTCAATGGCGTCGTCGACGGGACCGTCGAAGTCGATGTCCAGTTCGTCGTCGGCGCTTTCGTCTTCGTCCGCTTCGTCGGGATCTTCGTCGGTCAGGATGGCGGAGGCCGGTGCGCCAGCGTCGCCATCGCCAGCGGGGGAAGAGGCGGCACGGCGGCCGCGGGTGGGTTTGCCCGCAGTGGACTTGCCGGATGCGGCCTTGGCACGGGTCTTGGGGGTAACTTCCGGCTGCGTGTCCAGAAGCACCTCGGCGTCCAGCACGATGTCGGACGTGGGGGGCGCATCGGAAACTTCAGGGGCAAGGGGCATCGCGCCGGAAGCCCCTGCGGGCCCGGAGGCCTTGGCGCCACGCGTGCGCGCGGCGCGGCGCGGCGTTTTCACTGTATCGGTCATGGTATCCGGTAAAGGCGCTGGGCAGGCTGCGCCGGTTCGTGCGTCGTGTAGCGGGGTCCCACTATGCGTGACGGGGCCGTACAGGCCGGGATGGTATGATTTTTGTTTGTCCTTTACAAGGCTTTCCGGTACACAGGCCTTCCCATGCGCCGGTACGCGCCGGTCGGGCATGTTTTCGGAACACTCGCGGTGCACGGCTCTTCATCGCCTGCGAGCCAAGTTTCAGGAGTACAGGCTGTGCCAGATTTTCGTCAAGCGCTACGGTCAGGTCGTCGGCTGGTCTTCGATGGCGGCATGGGTACCATGCTCCAGTCGCGCGGGTTGCCGCCCGGCGTAAGCCCGGAGCTGTTCTGCCTGGCCCGGCCCGACGTACTGGTGGGCATTCATGCCGACTACCTGCGGGCCGGGGCCGACGTGCTGACCACCAATTCCTTTGGCGGCTGCGTGTACAAGCTGGGTACCGGCCCCGGCGCGCCCGACGTGGTGGAATTCAACCGCGCCATGGCCCGCGCCGCCCGCGAGGCCGTGCTTGCCGGTGGCCGCGAGGCCTTCGTGGCGG
>NZ_VSMK01000258.1 GCF_011682075.1 Nitratidesulfovibrio liaohensis | reverse complement strand
GGTCAGCGAGGGGCGCTGCGCGGCCAGCGGGGCGCGCGCAAGGCGTCCGGCCAGCAGGTCCACGCTGCCGCACAGGTAGGCCACAAGGCCCCCGTCGCGCAGCATGCGCCGGTTTTCTTCCGCCAGCACCATACCGCCGCCGGTGGCCACCACCAGCCCGTCATGGCCAAGAGTGGCGCGCAGGGCCTCGGTTTCGCGCCGCCGGAATCCCTCCCAGCCTTCGCGTTCCACGATCTGCTCCACGGTCATGCCCGCCGAGGCAGTGAGCGTGGCGTCGGTATCCTCGAAATTCCAACCGGTGCGGGCGGCCAAGGCCTTGCCCACCGTGGTCTTGCCGCTGGCGCGCGGCCCCACCAGGTACACCCGCCGCACAGGCCGCGTATGGTCGTTCATGCATCCCCCCGGCACCGTTCGGACAAACAGTCTCCGATCATCGCAGCTAGGCGTATTGACCGGCATTTCTTTTTTGCAGTACAAACCACCGACACCGCAACCCACGGTAGCCTCGCCGCCTGTCAGAATACTTTTCCGGACCGTTTGTCCGGATCATTCGTTCGGGCTTTCCGTTCCGTGCACGGCGTCCACCAGACGCCCGCGCACCGGCACGCGGCGCACGCGCAATGTATACACGGCCATTCTCCACCACAAGAGTCATCGGCATGTCCCACCTCGACCGGACCGCTACCATCGCCACCACCGCCGCCGCTACCGCCGCGGCCGCCACCGCGGCAGCCGCCGCTCGGTGACGCAGGCTTGCGCCGTTGGTTCGAGGCGGCGCTGCCGCCTCTTTTTGTTTCAACCACGGAGAACTTCGCCATGAACCAGTTTCCGCGCATGCACCGTCTGCCTCCCTATGTCTTTGCGACGGTGAACGAACTGAAGATGCAGCTGCGTCGCCAGAACGTGGACATCGTCGACCTTGGCATGGGCAACCCCGACATCCCCACCCCCCAGCACATCGTGGACAAGCTGGTGGAAGCATCGGGCAAGGGCGTGAACCACCGCTACTCGGTGTCGCGCGGCATCCCCAACCTGCGCAAGGCCATCTGCGACTGGTACATGCGCCGCTTCGGCGTGTACCTGGATCCGGACACGGAAGCCGTGGCCACCATGGGCGCCAAGGAAGGGCTTTCGCACCTGTCGCTGGCCATGCTGTCGCCCGGCGACGTGGTGTTCGCGCCGGACCCCACCTACCCCATCCACACCTATGCTCCCATCATTGCCGGGGCCGACGTGCGGCGCATTCCCATCGGGCGCGGGCGCGACTTCTTCGAAGACCTGCTGGTGGCCACCCGCCAGACCTGGCCGCAGCCCAAGCTGCTGTTCATCAGCTACCCGCACAACCCCACCTGCGAAATCGCCGCGCCGGAATTCTTCCAGAAGGTCGTGGACTTCGCCAAGGAACACAAGATCTACGTCATCCACGACTTCGCTTACGCGGACCTGGCCTTCGACGGCCACATGCCGCCCAGCTTCATGCAGGCCGAAGGCGCAAAGGATGTGGGCGTGGAATTCTTCTCCATGTCCAAAAGCTACTCCATGGCCGGATGGCGCATGGGCTTCTGCGTGGGCAACCGCGACCTGGTCTACGCGCTGACCCGCATCAAGAGCTATCTCGACTACGGCCACTTCCAGCCCATCCAGATCGCGGCCACCGTGGCCCTGAACGGCCCGCAGGAATGCGTGACCGAAATCGTGGACACCTACCGCAAGCGCCGCGACGTGCTCATCGAAGGGCTTGGCCGCGCGGGCTGGGTGGTGCCGCCGCCCAAGGGCACCATGTTCGTGTGGGCCCAGATTCCCGAAGAATTCCGGGCCATGGGATCCGTGGAATTCTCCAAGCTGCTGCTCAAGGAAGCCCACGTGGCCGTTTCTCCGGGGCTGGGCTTCGGCGCGCACGGCGACGACCACGTCCGCTTCGCCCTCATCGAGAACGAACACCGTACCAAGCAGGCCATGAAGGGCATCAAGAAGGTGCTCTCCGGGAGGTCGTGTGGGTAGCGAAAGCGACAAGCCGGGCGGCAGACGTCTGGTCATCGGCATGGCCGGGTTCGGCACCGTGGGCAGCGGTCTTGCCCGCGTGCTGGACGAGAACCGCCAGTGGATCACCGAGCGCACCGGGCGCGAAATGGTCATCAAGACCATTCTGGTGCGCGACCTGGCCAAGCCGCGCGCCTGGCCCGTGCCGCAGGGCGCAACCCTGACCGCCGATCCGGCAGTTCTCACCGACGACCCGGAAATCGACGTGCTGGTGGAACTGATGGGCGGCATTGACGCTCCCCACGCCATCATCAAGCGCGCGCTGGAAGCGGGCAAGCACGTGGTCACCGCCAACAAGGCCCTGCTGGCCGAGGACGGCTACGACCTGTACCGTCTTGCCGAGCAGCAGAACGTGGGCCTGCACCACGAGGCCAGCGTGGCCGGGGGCATCCCCATCGTCCAGACGCTGAAGGAGAGCCTCGCGGGCAACCGCATCGGTTCGCTGGTCGGCATCCTGAACGGCACGGCCAACTACATCCTGTCCGAGATGACCAGCAACGGCCTGGACTTCGCCACCGCCCTCGGGCAGGCGCAGGAACTGGGCTACGCCGAGGCGGACCCCACGCTGGACATCGAAGGCCACGACACCGCCCACAAGCTGGTGCTGCTGATCCGCCTGGCCTACGGCATGGACTATCCCTACGCCGAACTGCCCGTGCAGGGCATTGCGGGCATCGACCGCATGGACATCGAGTTCGCGCGCGAACTGGGCTTTCGCATCAAGCTGCTGGCCCAGGTGCGCGAAGTGGACGGCAGGCTGGAGGCCGGGGTGTTTCCCACCCTGGTCAAGCACACCTTCCTCATCGCCCGGGTGGGCGGCGCGTACAACGCCATCCGTCTGGAAGGCAACGCCGTGGGTCCCGTGTTCCTGCACGGGCTTGGCGCGGGCAGCCTGCCCACCGCCAGCGCCGTGCTGGCCGACCTGATGACCGTGGCGCGCGGCGCAGCCCCGCACAACACCGGCTTTCAGCGCCAGGTGCCGCCCCGCGCGGACATCCTGCCCCCGGCAGACGCCGAAAGCAGCTACTACGTGCGCGCCATGGTGCCGGACAACCCCGGCGTGCTGCGCGATCTGGCCGGGGCCATGGCCGACCACTCCATCAGCATCGCCCAGGCCATCCAGAAGGGACAGCACCCCCAGGGCGTGCCCCTGGTGTTCATGACCCACGCCGCCAGGGCCAGCGCCATCCAGGGCGCCATTGCCCAGGTGCAGGCGGCCGGGTTGCTGCTGGCGCCGCCCGTCTGCTACCGGGTGTTGCAGTAAGGATTGAAGAGGCAGGAAACGGGAAGAATTCGCGGGGAAGGGGAACCTCTTGGAAGAGGTTCCCCTTCCCCGCACCCCATCCCCTCCAGAACTTTTTGATTGGGGACAATGTAGGTGCAGCGAGGCGGCAGTCCTGCTTGCCCCTTGCTTTGCCCGATACGTCGTGCAAATTCCATGGCCGTTCTCTCACCGCATTTCATCCATGAAACTGCCTTTCTTCCTTATACTCCGCGTCGGTCTTCCGGCGCGGATGGCTGGTGCGGACACGGTGCAAGGAATTACGATTTTTGTCGCCAGACAAGGCGCTTCGACGTTTCTTGAGCGCAGCGCACTTCCGTGCGTGAGCATCAAAAACGTCGAAGCAACACAGTCTGGCGACAAAAGGCGGATTCCGCCCGCAACGTGTCTGCGCTAACTCAAGCGCCACCACCAGTTCCGCCATGCACACGCCCTGCATCATCTGCATCCTCGACGGCATGGCCGACCTGCCCGCCAGCGATGGCCAGCCCACCCCGCTGGCCGCCGCTCACACGCCCACCCTCGACCACCTCGCCGCCACCGGCACCGCCGGTCTCTGCCAGGTCATCCCTCACGGCGCGGAAGCCGGGTCCGACGCAGGCATCCCCGCCCTGCTCGGCTACGACCCGCTGCG
>NZ_VSMK01000257.1 GCF_011682075.1 Nitratidesulfovibrio liaohensis | reverse complement strand
CGGACGACAGCCCGGCCCCGCGCACGCTGCCCTGAGGTGCTGGCCGGGGGCCCCCCCGGCCAGCCGAACGATGCGTTGCGTCCGGACGATACGCCGGATGGCGCGTCCGTGCGGCGCCCACGGCGACATCCCCGGTAACGTCCCGGATGGCGCGAACCCGCTGATACGGGTATGATGGTCAAATGTGCCGACCCCGGCATGCTGGGCCGGACAGGCCAGGTCGGATGCGCCCCGCCCGCCAGGCCGCCCGCCAGTCCGTCAGTCAATCCTCCCGGAAGGCAGGCACGGCAAAAGAGGTCGGCCGCGCTCCGAGGGGCTGGAACGCGGCCGACGCTGCAAGGGGGAGGATGAGTGGCCGGGTTGCCCGTGCCGCGTCCCTTCGGCGATACGCATGCTGCCGTACGTATCTCCCGGGTTTGGGTCCCGTACGCGGATACGGGGCGGAAGCGGCGTGGAGACCGTAAACGGGTTTCCGGGGCACCACGCTTCCACCCTAGCACGGCGCGATGCCCCGGCAATGATAACTTCGCCGCAACGGCGACATCTTTGCACACCGCGCACCCATTGGAGTTGCCCATGTACGATGCCGAAACCCTGGGAAAATATGCCGACGTCATGCTGTGGGGCCTGGCGCGCGGGCGCCGCGCCCCCCTGCGCAAGAGCGACTTCGTGCTGGTGCGCTTCGACCTGCCGGGCCTGCCCCTGGCCGAGGAGTTGTGCGGCAGGCTGCACGACATGGGCATGATTCCCGTGCCGCGCATGCAGCCCACCCCGCGCATGGAGCACGATTTTTACGCCAAGGCCAACAACAAGCGGCTGACCACGCTGATCCCCGGCGAACGCGACCTGTACAGCCACCTTGGCGGTTGCATCACCATCATAGCGCCGGAATCGCTCACCCACCTCGCCTCCATCGAGCCGGAGCGCATAGCCATGACCCAGGCCGCCCGCCGTCCGTTGCAGGACATTGCCCACCTGCGCGAGGACATGGGCGCCTACGGCTGGACCCTGTGCATCTGGCCCACGGCGGCGCTGGCCGGACAGGCCGGGCTTTCGCTGGCCGACTACGCCGACGAGGTGCGCCGGGCCTGCCTGCTGGGCGAGGCAGACCCCGCCGCCACCTGGGCCAGAGTGGCAAAACAGGCCGAGACCATCCGCACGAAACTGGACGAACTGGGCGATGCCACCCTGCACGTGGAGGCCGACGGCACCGACCTGCGCCTGCGCGTGGGCCGCATGCGCCGCTGGGCCGGGGTGACCGGCCGCAACATTCCCAGCTTCGAACTGTACGTCTCGCCCGACTGGCGCAGCGTGGAGGGGGTATACACCGCCGATCTGCCGTCGTTCCGTTCCGGCAACATCGTGCAGGGGGTGCGGCTGGAATTTCGGCAGGGCCGGGTGGTGCGGCTGGATGCCGAACAGGGCGAAGGCTTTGCCACCGGGCAGCTGAACGGCGACCCCGGCGCGGCCATGCTGGGCGAATTCGCCCTGGTGGACCGGCGCTTCTCGCGCATCACCCGGTTCATGGCCAACACCCTGTACGACGAGAACCACGGCGGCCCGCACGGGTCCATGCACGTGGCCCTGGGCCAGTCGTACGCCAACACATTTTCCGGACCGTCCGACGAACTGACCGCCGATGCCCGGCGCGACCTGGGCTTCAACAGCTCCAGCCTGCACTGGGACCTGGTGGCCACCACCCCGCGCAGGGTCACCGCCGTTACGCCGGGGGGGGCCCGCGTGGTGATCTACGAGGATGGCGAGTTCCGGTTGTAGGCAGTTCCCAGGCGCGTTCCTCTTTATACGCCTCCGCCCGCCAAGGGCGCACGAAAACCATCCACCGCCAGCAGGACACACGCAAAGGGAACCCGCATGGCCCGCGACATGATCCAGGAAAAGGTCTACGGCTCGGTGTGGCCCGCCGGGCAGGCCATGCTGCGCGCGGCGGCCACGGCCATCGGCGAGGAATGGGTGGAACTGGAGGGCGACCTTTTGCGCATCGCCTACGAAGGCCCGTACTGCGACGCGCAGGAACTGGCCGACGCCATCGCCCCGCACCTGACCCCGGACTGCCAGGGCCGCATCGACCACATCGACATGGACGCCTGGCGGCTGACCCGCTACCTGATCACCGGCACACAGATGAAGAAGTCCAGCGCCGGGCTGAACCACGTGCTGGCCTATTCCGGGCACTAGCGGAATGCGGGGGCGGCTGCCCCGCCAGGCCCCGCGCCACCGGCCTGCCACCACCGCCCGCCCGTCTCTCGCCTGCGGCCCGCCTTCACCCGTCTGGCTCTGATCTGGCTCTGGTCTGGCCTCGCAGCCGCCCGCCACGCAGCCTGTCCCGCATCCGCTCTTACCCGCCAATCTTGCCCCCGCGCCTTGCCCCCGCCTGCACGCTGTGCCAAGGTGGCGCAGAATCCGTGGTGCGCGCCGCCGTCTGGCGACGGTACGGGCAACGGCGGTACAGGGCGGCCACGGCCCGCGATACACCGCCATCACGACACGAAGGGAGGCACGCCATGCCGAGAGACGTCGAACTCGTCCTGCACGGGGAACCGGTCACCGAGGGTGCGGGCGTGCGGCTGCGCCGCATGTTCGGCTACTACGAGGCCCCCATGTTCGACCCGTTCCTGCTGCTGGACGACTTTCGCTCCGACAGGCCGGAAGACTTCATCAAGGGTTTTCCGTGGCACCCGCACCGGGGCATCGAGACCATCACCTACATCCTGCGCGGCGACGTGGAACACGGCGACAGCATGGGCAACAAGGGCGTCATTTCCTCCGGCGACGTGCAGTGGATGACGGCGGGCAGCGGCATCATCCACCAGGAAATGCCCAAGGGCGACGCGCATGGCGCCATGCACGGGTTCCAGTTGTGGGCCAACCTGCCCGCCAGCCACAAGATGATGGAGCCGCGCTACCGCAGCATCACGGCGGCGGAAATCCCCGTGGCGCAACTGCCGCAGGGCGTGACGGCAAAGGTCGTCGCCGGGACGGCGCACGGCGCGGCAGGACCGGTGACGGGACCGGCGGCGGACATCATCACCGACCCCGGCTACCTGGACCTGACCATTCCGGCGGGGGTGACGCACGCGCACCCCGTGCCGCACGGCCATACCGCCATCGCCTATGTCATTGACGGAACCGGGGCGGTCATCGGTACCGCCGCAGAAAAGGACGGGGGGATGGCTGGGGGAAAGGACGGGGAAACTGCCGTGGCCAACCGCACCTTAATATTGTTCCGACGGTCCGAGAGCGCCAATCCTGCGAAAGGGGACCCCAATCCCGGGGATGGCGGTGACTCCGTGGCCTTCCGGGCGGGCGCGGACGGCTTGCGCCTTTTGCTGTTCACGGGACGCCCGTTGGGAGAGCCCGTGGCCTGGCGCGGCCCCATCGTCATGAACACCGACGCCGAACTGGAAACCGCGTTCCGCGAGGTGCGGGCGGGCACCTTCATCCGCCACCCCGCTCCCGCCGGACTGGGCCGGTAGAAGGCGTCGCGCCGCATCCGGTCCGTCGGACGCGTCCCGTCGGTCATGCCGACGAGAGGCAAGGGCCAACGGGACCTCGCGGGAACGGACGGCCAACGCGCGGCGGCAGGCAAAAGGAGGCGACATGGCCACGGTGCACAAGGCTCGCAAGATCGGGCTCGCGGCGGCGCGAGCCTTCGTGGAAGGGCGCACGGGCATCGTTCTGGACGTCATGGTGCCGGAGCACTTCGAACAGCGGCACATTCCCGGCGCGGCACAAGCCTGCGTGCACGAGGTGGTGTTCTGCGATGCCGTGGCCGCACTGGCCCCGGACCGGACAGTGCCGGTGCTGGTCTACGGCGCGGGCGCTGGCTCGCTGGACGGGCGCATGGCCGCAGAAAAACTGCTGCGCCAAGGGCACACCGACGTGCGCTGGTTTGCGGGCGGGCTGGAGGCATGGTGCGCTGCGGGCCTGCCGCTGGAGGGCGGC
>NZ_VSMK01000256.1 GCF_011682075.1 Nitratidesulfovibrio liaohensis | reverse complement strand
CGCCGCCGCGCCGCTGCTGGTCAGTCCGTCGGGCTGGCTGGCCCGCATGGTGCGGGCGCGCTTTCCAGATTTGCCATGCAGTGTGGTGCCCAACGGCGTGGAGTCGGCGGATGGTCCCACGCAGGCAGAGGCCCGCGCCGCGCTGGGCATCGCGCCCGATGCGCGGGTGGCCATTTTCGTGGCGCACGGGGGCGAGCAGGCCATGCTCAAGGGAGGGCACCGCTGGATGGCCCTGTGGAGCGAGGTGAAGCGCGCCGTGCCCGCCGCAGTGGGGCTGATGGTGGGCGGCGACGCCGCCGGGCGCGATGGCGATCTGCTGCGCTGGCCCTACGTGGACCGCGTCATGCTGGATACCCTGCTGGCCGCGTCGGACGTGTTCGTGTATCCCACGCTGGCCGACAACCACGCTCTGGTGGTGCTGGAAGCCATGGCAGCCGGTGTGCCGGTGTGTTCGTTCCGCGTGGGCGGGCTGCCGGAACAGGTGGAGGACGGCGTTACCGGTGCCCTGGCCGACGAAGGCGATTGGGGTGGCCTGGCCGCTTCGGTGGTGGGCTTGCTGGAACGCCCCCGCCTGGCACGCACCCTGGGCCGGGCGGGACGGGATGTCTGGCGGACGCGGTTTACCGTGGACCGGATGGTGGAAGACTACCTGAAAGTCTACGCCCGGCTGTAGCCGGAGCTCTCCAGATCAGAGTTCCTGGCGCCTGCTGGCCGTTCCGGGGCAGAATCGGCGTACGGCGGCTCGCCGGGCCCAGTGAGGCCGGATGTTGTGTGGCCGCACGCATTGTCGTCCCGTTCCCGCGCGGCGTGCCGGAACGCCAGTTCACGCAACGATTCGATGGCCAGCCGCGCCGTAGCCCGGTCCCAGAGCATCCAGATGTGGCTCACGGCGGGCGAGGCGCGCAGGGTCCAGCCGGGCGTGGTCACGTGCAGCCCTTCCTGCGGCACCACCATGTTGTCGATGGGGGAATACAGGGCGACGCAGGGCACGTCGGACGGGGCCTCGGTGGCTTCCAACTCGCGGATCAGCGCCCCCCGGAAGGTCAGGCTGCGGGCTAACCGCCCCGCGCCCAGCCGGGCCAGGGTGCTGCCCTGGTGCGGCGTGCCCAGGGTCACGGCCCCGGCCACCAGTTGCTGGTTGGCCGCGTCGGCCAGCCAGCCCCGGATCAGCAATCCCCCCAGACTGTGCCCCATGAGCAGGGGGCGTTCACCCGGATGCGCGGCCCGCAGGTCGCGCACCGCCTCGTCCAGTTCGTCCACCAGCAACCCGAATTCGGTGTGCCAGCTGGAATAGCCGTGGCAGTACACCCGCGTGAATCCGGCCTCCATCAGCCAGCGGCGGTACAGGGCCCACGCCGTGACGTTGTGGTACAGGCCATGGATGAGCAGGACTGGCGGCATATCGGGACGCGGAGGGGATGTGGCAGTGCGTCCTGCGCAGGGTGCATCCGCATGATGCCAGCCTTCCGGCACGGTCCGGCGCGGAAAGGGGCAGGGGCGGCAGCGCCTTCGGAACCACGGGCCGAACGGATACAAGGCCAGCGCCAGCACCACCCCGGCCACGCTGTAGGCCACACCGCGCACCACCAGCGCGGGAGGGGGCGTGGACGCGGCGTCGCGGCGCGCGGCGCGAAAGAACAGCAGGTAGCTGATCACGGCGATTGCCAGGGCGATGCACAGGGGCACCAGCAGCAGGGACATGCACAGGCCTCGTGGGGAGGAATGCGGCGCGGGGAGGGCATGCGCCCGCCGCCGCGCCGGTTGTCTTGACGTGACCAGAGTAGCCAATTACTGTTTAGGGGACAAGCATGACCGCTCATTGCCCGGCACCGCCCGTCGCGCCCCCTTGCCGTCCCCGTGGGGCGGGCATGGGCCGGGGCGGGCGTTATGCGTACGGTCCTCATGCTCCCGGTATGACCGCCCCGTTTTCCGGAACGTCTGGCCTGTTTTTTCGCAAAGTCTGGCCAGGCTGGTCGTACCCCTTGCGGCACGAAGCCACCCGGTGTGCCGCCGGACAAGTCCATGCCGCGTTTTTTCGGCGCATTTTCCGGCCCGGTCCGCCTTGCGCCGTCCACCCCTGCCGACACGCCATCCGTCACGAGGTCTTTTCGCCCCATGCCGATGTGTTTACTTTCGCGTTGCCGTATCCCGGCCCTTTGCGCCGCAGTCCGTAACGGTTCTCAAGCCGCGTTCGCGCTGGCCGCGTCGTGCGCCCTTGTTCTTGGCCTGGCCCTGGCGTTGCCCACAACGACCCTGGCGTCCGATGACAACGCCGACAAGACCAGTGAAAAGGGCAACCTGCCCGCACCGGTGGAAGACGCCGTCACCATGTTGCTCGGCGCCGTGGGCGACCGTGGTGCCGTGCCCGGCAAGGGCCTGGATATTGCCGCGCTGAACACGCTGCTTGACTTCGCCATGCAGCCCGGCGCCGCCACCGAAAAGGCCCTGCCCGCCAAGCGCGATCCCGGCTACGGCATCTTCTATCGCAGCCAGATCAATGCCCCGCTGGAAAAGCTGCTGCGATACTGCTACGACCCGGCCATTCCGCAAGAAGCCGTGTTTCCCGCGTCCATTCGCAGCAGCCGTTGGCAGCCGGGCAGCGACATCATGAAGAACGGTCTGCGCCTGTGGGAGCGCGCCGCCGACCAGGGGCTGGCCGATGCGCCGCTGGTGCTGCACGGCGCCGAGCGCGAGGAAATCACCCCCGATACCTTCAGCGGGTGCTACTACGCCTACACCCTGAACCGCCTGCTGATTCTCACCCGGCACGAGGGGCGGGCGGTGCTGGTTTCCGTCTCGCGCCAGGCCGAACCTTCCACCGTGGGCCGCAAGGGCGCCATCGTGGGCAAGGACACCGACTGGGAATACGTCTATTCCGGCGTGCCCGGCGCCACCACGCGCGGCATCAGCTGGATGGACACCTACATGTACGATTCCGCCACCATCACCGTCTTCTTCGAGGAGCAACCCGGCGCCAGGGCCACCGGCTACGCACTGTTCAAGTGGGTGAAGGCCGGGTGGGCCAACCTGAACGTGGTGCAGCGCAAGCACATCCGTTCCGGGGCGGAGCGTTTTCTGGTCGGCTTCCGGCAGGTGCTGGAATCGGACCGGCTGCCCCCCGCCGAAACCATTGCCGCGCGCACCGGCGAGTTCGACGGCATGAACGAGGACGCCCTGCGCACGGCGCTGGCCGACTACAGCGTGCGACTGGCCGTGGTGGCCAAGGAAGATTCCATCCTCTCCCGCGACGACTTCTGGAAGATCATCAAGGATGGCGCCTACGCCACCCACCTGAGCCGTGAAGAGCTGGTGAGCGCATTGCTCAAGAACTACATGAAGGAACGGCTGGGCAAGCCCGCGCTGGGTTCGTAGCCCGGACCGTTTCCTTCACGCCTCAACGCCATGGGCGGCAACGGCAACGCGCGGCGTAACGTCGCGCGTTGCCTCGTTTCCGGCGACCGGCTATAGTGCGCCCAGCGTGCGGCGGGGTCATGGCACCCATTGCGCGCGCACCGTTTTTCTACCGCAACAGCAGGAACCGCATGTCCTCAGCCAGCGATTTTTCCTTCTCCCCTTCAGTGTGCGTCGGGAATGCGGCCACGCCGGACGATTTCGGGCCGAACGTGGCCACGCAGGACATGGCCGGGCCTGATATTGCCGAGATGCTGGCCTCCATGCCCGGCATCATCCCCGTTGACGATGCCGCCTTTGCAGCCGCCTACGAGGGTACCGGCGACGTGGACCGCGCCCGACTGAAGACCTGCATCGCCCGTCTGCATGTGCTGTACGGGGCAGCAGGGGGTGCTGGCACGGGCGACATGCGCGAGGGGCGAACCGCCACGCGCTGGCGGCAGGGCTTCACCAGTGTGGAGCATGTTTCTCCCTGCGCCTGGGCGCTGGTCTGCGTGGACGCGGCGTGGGCATCGGCCCCGTGCCTGCTGGCCGCCGTGCTGCCTGCGGTGTTCGCAGGGGTTGCCAGCGTGGCCGTGCTG
>NZ_VSMK01000255.1 GCF_011682075.1 Nitratidesulfovibrio liaohensis | reverse complement strand
CGGGCTGCGGAAGCCCCGTGGCGGCGTGCGCGGCGGGCGGCGCTTCCGGCTGGCCGTGGGCCGCTTGCGGGGTTGCGGTGGATGTGGACATGCGAACCTCCTGTTCTGCGTTCGTCGTTGTCGCGTAGAACGCAGGAGAATGATCGTTGCACCGTATTGTGGCGTCGCAAATGCGAATGTGTTTGAAGGATGTGTAGCACATTAAAGACTACCGTGGAAGTGGTGTTGCAAAAAATAGTAGTCTACTTGTGTGGTAGATTTGATTGTATACCATTGTGGTATAGTAGAAATACAACCGCTGCGGTAGAAAATGCGTAGTTGATGTTGTGTGTCATGCTGGAACTTGGCGGCAGGTGTACGAGGTGGGAGTTTGGTTGTGTGCCGATATGAAGCAAAATGTTTCAACCGCGTTTCGAAGTTGGGATATCGGTGATGCGGGCAGGCATGGCGAGGCCTTCGCCCGGAGCATGCGCGGCATGGAGCCCGTGGCGCTGGTGCGCGTGTTTGCGGTGGGGTTCCGGGATGCCGGATGTACAGGGGGAAACGCTCCGCTGGTGAGGGGCGAAATGTTTTTGTCAATGAGATTGACTGTGAAAATCATTTTCAGTATCTAGCACGGAAACGTCCACCGTACCCCTGCGCGGCGCGGCGTTGCACGGGGCCGCGCGGCACCACTGCCGCCCGGCCCGCAGCATATTCCTGCAAGGAAGGAGGAAGCATGAAACGTTTGATCACGCTGTTGCTCGGCGCGGCGCTGCTGTGCGGCGCGGTGTCTCCGGCAAGCGCCGCCACCATAGAGGCCAAGGGCGAATGGGCCTTCGACTTCTCGTGGACCGATGGCATGAATTATCGTTCCGCCGATGACGGCGGCGACAGCGAAGACGATTTCGCGGCACACCAGCGGTTGCGCACCCAGATCGACATCATCGCCAGCGAATCGTTGCGCGGTGTGGTGTTTCTGGAAATGGGCACCACCACCTGGGGCCAGGAAGACGGTGCACTGGGTTCCGACGGCAAGTCGGTGAAGGTGCGCCGGTCGTACATCGACTGGACCGTGCCCAATACCGAACTGAAGGTCCGCATGGGCTTGCAGGGCATGGATCTGCCCGGAGCCACCTTTGGTGCCAGCCCCATCCTGAGCGATGAGGACGTGGCCGCCCTGGTGTTGAGCTACACCGTTAGCGAAAATGTGGCCCTCACCGCCTTCTGGGCGCGCCCCTACGACAACAACTCCGGCAACTCCGCCGCCGCCGGCAACGACTTCGACGAAGTGGACCTGTTCGGCCTGACCGCGCCGGTGACCCTGGACGGCGTCAGCGTGACCCCGTACGTCGTGTACGCTTCCGTGGGCAAGGATGTGGACGGCACCGACACGGAATCGTGGGAGACCTTCCGGGACGGCATGCAGAGTCTGGGTGAGCGCACCGGCATGACCGGCGACGACACCCCCACCCACGATGCGTGGTGGGGCGGGGTGGCTGTTGAACTGTCCATGTTCGACCCCTTCTCCGTGAAGATGGACGCCACCTACGGCCGCAAGGACGCCGATGAGGACTACGCCACCCGAGAGGGCTGGCTGGTTTCGGCCATGGTCGAATACAAGATGGAATCCGCCACCCCCGGCGTGTTTGCCTGGTACGGCAGCGGGGAAGACGACGACATCGACAACGGTTCCGAGCGCATGCCTTCAGTGTCGCCCAATGCCTGGGCGCCCACCAGCTTCGGCTTCCCCGGCTCCGTCTTCAACCAGGACAGCCAGTTTGCGCTCAACGGCGCGGGCCTGTGGGGCATCGGCGTGCAGGTGGCGGACATCTCGTTCGTCGAAAACCTGTCGCACCTCGTCCGCGTGGCCTACATGCGCGGCACCAACGATTCCGAACTGGTGAAGGATACCGCCGGGCTGGCTGGCGAACTGGCCCCGGCGCAGGGCGGCGTGTTTCTGACTGACAAGGACAGCGCCTGGGAAGTGAACTTCGACCACACCTACCAGATATACGAAAACCTCACCTTCATCCTTGAAATGGGCTACATCCGCCTGGATCTGGACGAAGATGTCTGGGGTGCCGACGGCGAAGACCTGAATGCCGCCAAGAAGCTGACCTTCAATCTGGTGTACGAGTTCTAGCCGTATCGTCCGGCGGTTGCGCGGCGTGACCGACGCAGGGTGCCGACCGCAGGCACGATAGGCCGCACCGGCAGTGCCGGGCGCGCAAAGCAATGGGGGCAGGGCCTTTGGGTCATGCCCCCTTCGCGTTTGCCCTGTTGGGCGGCAACAGCACGGGGTGGCGGCACATTCGTGGAAGAATGCAGTACGTCATGGTGTAGGTGTGCGTTTGGTATGCGGAAAGAGGGCAGGCGTGTGCAACTGGTGCGACTTTGCATTGCGAATGCGGTGTACAATGCGGAAATCCGTGTGCTATGCGGAAACGGATGACCTTGGACATGTTGTGTCGCACGCCGCGATGTGCGATTGGCGATGCCCTGTCGACGAGTTGCCCGATGGGTGCTGATGCGTGCCAGTGCATGTCGGCATGTGCCTGTGCGCTGCGGGTGGTTCGTTTCTGGCGTGTTTGCCGCATTATTCGGCGGTGTGTCATGCATTCCGCCCACCACAAAAGGTGCCCCCCATGCCCATCGACGGTTGGCTCGAGGCACTGCCCGGGCGGGAAGACCGCACCGCGGACCGCCATGTGGCGGATGACGTCGCCCTGTTCGCTGGCCGCGACCACCCGCTGCTTTCCACCCGCACGGTGCGTCACCATGTCTCACGGCTCAGCGCGCATCTGCTTGCCGGGGAAGTTCCGGGGCGCTCGGGGAGCACGGGGTCCTCAGGCTCCGCAAACCCGTCACGCGGCATGGACGACGGCCTGCGTCGCGCGCTGGTTGGCTATTCCCTGTACACCCGCCAACTGGACATGGTGCAGGACCGTGCCACCAAGCACATCTGCCGCGACGGCTGCGAACGCCCCCCGCTGGGCTGCTGCAACCGCAGCCACAACGTGGTGTTCAGCCTGTCGGACATCATGATGCAGCATCCCACGGCCCTTGCCTTGCGCATGGGCGATGCGCTGGCCCGCCTGCAGGCCGAGGAGGGCACCCATCACGCCCACGGCGCACCCATGGGCGAGCGGGGTTGCCCGTACCTGACGGCCACCGGCTGCACGCTGCATCTCTTCAAGTCGCCGCTGTGCGTGCACTACCTGTGCCCGACGGTGGCCGACGCCCTGAACGCCGCGCACGGGCCGGAGGCCGCGCCCTTCGTGGCGGGCATGCGCCGCGCCGCAAACCGGCAGTTGGAACGCAGTTCCGACTTCATGGACCCCAGCCTGATCGAGGCGGCACTGCGAATGTTCGCGGCGGATGGCGGGGCGGGAAACGGTGGGGAAGGTTGGCTGGACGGCGAGGCAAGCGGCAACGCCTGAGTCCGGTGAATTTCCCGAAAGAGGTGCGGCTGAAAGCACGCACCGGCTCCATGCCGGTCGATGCCGTGTGACCGCTTTTGGCAGAAAGTGCGTGATGCAGGACATTGCCGCCATGGTGGGGAACCGGTAGGCTGCACGGGTCAGGCGGCGGGGTGCCGCCTTTTGCCCGCCTTTCCGGTCCGCCTGCCTGCCATCCCCCGTGAGGTTCCCATGCCGCAGCCCACGCGCCACATCGTGTTTGCCCTCTACCCCGGTTTCGTGGGGCTGGACCTTGCCGGTCCGCTCGACGTGTTCTCCTGCGCGGTCCGGCTGGCCGAGCGGCAGGGGCGCCCCGTGCCGTATCGTTGCCATTTCGTGGCGCGGACCACGGGACCGGTGGTTTCGTCGTCGGGGCTGTCCGTACTGGCCGACACCATGCCCGATGCCTTTGACGCAGCCGTTGCCGTTTCGGACGCCCCCGCCCCGCATACCCTCGTAGTTCCCGGTGGCGTGACGCCGGGGCGCGAAGGGGACGACCCCGACCTGCGCGCCATGGTGGCCGGGCTGGCCGCGCGGGCGCGGCGGGTGGTG
>NZ_VSMK01000254.1 GCF_011682075.1 Nitratidesulfovibrio liaohensis | reverse complement strand
CCGCGTGGGCCTTGCCGGGTGGGAGGCGGCCCGGCCCGGCCAGCTTTCCGGCGGCATGCAGCAGCGCGTGGGCCTGGCCCGCGCCCTTGCGCTGGACCCGGACATCCTGCTGATGGACGAGGCCTTCAGCGCGCTGGACCCGCTGATCCGGCGCGACATGCAGGACGAATTGCTGCGCCTGCAGGACGACGTGCGCAAGACCATCGTGTTCATCAGCCACGACCTCGACGAGGCGCTGAAGATCGGCGACCGCATCGTGCTCATGCGCGACGGGGCCGTGGTGCAGGTGGGCACGCCGGAAGACATCCTGACCAGCCCGGCGGATGACTACGTGGCCCGCTTTGTGGCCGACGTGGACATTGCCCGCGTGCTCACGGCGGGCACGGTGATGAAGCGGTCCGAGGCGGTGGCGGTGCTGGGCGTGGACGGCCCGCGCACGGCCCTGCGCAAGATGCGCAACCACGCCATCGCCACACTGTTCGTGCTGGACCGTAACCACAAGCTGGTGGGGCTGGTCACCGCCGACGACATCGCCGACCACATGGCGGGCGGCGAGCGCGATCTTGCGGCCATCATGCGTACCGACATCACCACGGTGCCGACCGATGCCCCCGCCTCCGAACTCATTCCGCTCATGGCCGGGCTGCCCCACCCGCTGGCCGTCACCGACGAACGCGGGCGGCTGGCCGGGGTCATCGTGCGCGGGTTGCTGTTGGGTGCGCTGGCTGAACGAGGGGGGAACGTCTGATGGAGGTGATGAACATGACGAGTGTGATGAATATGACGGGCATGACGGGCAGCTTCCCGCGCATTCCCCTCGGGCAGTGGCTGGAGGCAGGCATCGACTTTCTGGTTACCCACCTGGCCCCGGCCACGCGGGCCTTTTCCGCCGTGACCGAAAGCGGCCTGAATCTGCTGGAGGCCGGTCTGGACGCGCTGCCGCCGTTGCTGGTCATCGCCTTCGTGGGGCTGGTGGCGTGGCGCGTTACCCGCAAGGTGGCGCTGGGCGTGTTTGCCGTGGTCGGGCTGGCCCTGGTCTGGAACATGGGCCTGTGGCAGGCCACCATGAGCACCCTTGCGCTGGTGCTGGTTGCCACGTTGCTGGCCGTGCTGGTGGGCATTCCGCTGGGCATTGCCGCCGCCATGAGCAACCGGGCGCGCGCCGTGGTCATGCCCGTGCTGGACGTGATGCAGACCATGCCCGCCTTCGTCTACCTGATTCCCGCCATTCCCTTCTTTGGCCTTGGCAAGGTGGCCGCCGTGTTCGCCACGGTGATCTTTGCCATGCCGCCCGCCATCCGTTTTACCTGCCTGGGCATCCGGCAGGTGCCCGCCGAACTGGTGGAGTGCGCCGAGGCCTTCGGCACCGGGCGTTTCCAGCGGCTGGTGAAGCTGGAACTGCCGCTGGCCGCGCCCACCATGCTGGCCGGTGTGAACCAGACGGTCATGCTGGCCCTGTCCATGGTGGTCATTGCCGCCATGATCGGCGCGCGCGGCCTGGGCGGCGAGGTATGGAAGGCCATCCAGCGGCTGGAAATGGGCAATGGCTTCGAGGCGGGCATAGGCATCGTCATCGTTGCCATCTGCCTTGATCGCATATTGCAGCATGTGGGGAAGCGGGTGGGCGGGTAAGGTGACGGCACCAGGGGCCTTTTGCCCTCTGCCTGCGTCAGAACGTTTTTTTGTTCCGGTCAAATGCCGAAGAGCGCGTTGCGGTCCCCATCCGTAAGGTTCGCGCTCCGCGCTCACCGACGGCTGGGGCATGTTCCCTCCACAAAAAAACGCCCTTCCTTGGCAGAGAACAAAATTCCTCCTGGTGCTCATCTTGGCCTCACCGCACGCCCCGCATCACATCGCCGCAGTGCGCGGCACAACCTCCAACAGAGGAGCACGACATGAAGAAGATACTGCTGATGACCCTGGCGGTCCTGCTGCTGGCAACGCAGGCCGTTGCGGCACCCGCTTCCGAGGGCAAGCCCGTTCGCCTTGCCTATGTGGAATGGGATTGCGCCACGGCCAGTACCCATCTGGCCAAGGCGGTGATCGAGGACAAGCTGGGCCGCAAGGTGGAAGTGCTGCCCGTCAGCGCCGCCGCCATGTGGATGGCCGTGGCCACGGGCGACGTGGACGGCATGGTCACCGCGTGGCTGCCCGTGACCCACGGCGACTACCTGAAGAAGGTGGAAGGCAAGGTGAAGGACCTTGGCCCGCTGGTGGGCGGGGCGCGCCTTGGCTGGGCGGTGCCCGACTACGTGCCGCTGAAGTCCATAGAGGAACTGAAGGCCAACGCAGGCAAGTTCAAGGGCAAGGTCATCGGCATCGACCCCGGTTCCGGCCTGATGAAGCTGTCCGAAAAGGCCATGCAGGAGTACGGGCTGAACAAGCTGACCCTGGTGGAGGGCAGCGGGGCAACCATGACCGCCGCACTGGACGACGCCATCCGCCGCAAGGAATGGATTGTGGTCACCGCCTGGTCGCCGCACTGGATGTTCGGTCGCTGGAAGCTGCACTACCTGGACGACCCCAGGAAGGTGCTGGGCGAAGAGGAACGCATCCATACCGTGGTGCGCAACGGCCTGGACAAGGACATGCCCCACGTCTACGCCTTTCTCGACCGCTTCCGCTATGCCGACGCCAACCAGCTGGAAACGCTGATGGCCTGGAATCAGGAAAAGGGTGCGGACCTCATGGCCAACGCCCGGCGGTTCATGAAGGAGCACCCCGAACTGGTCAAGGAGTGGCTGGGCCAGTAGGGGAAGAAGAGAAAAGAAATGGAAAGCGCGGCGGGTAACCGTCGCGCTTTTTATCGTTCGTGGGAAGGCCCGCTACCCATCCCCCATCCGCCGCTCCATGCGCGAATGGATGATCGACGCCCGGACCTGCACCCCGCGCGAGGTGCCCGTGGGTGACCAGCGCAGGGGATTGGGCAGCACCGCCGCAAGGCGGGCCGCTTCCCACGAGGTGAGCGCGGCGGCGGACTTGCCGAAGTGGTGACGCGCGGCGGCTTCCGCCCCGAACACGCCGTCGCCCCATTCCACCACGTTCAGATACAGTTCCAGAATGCGCTTCTTGGACAGCTCGCGCTCCAGCCGCCAGGCCATGATGGCCTCCTTGGCCTTGCGCGACAGGCTCTTTTCCGGTGTGAACCACAGGTTCTTGGCAAGCTGCTGGGTGATGGTGCTGCCCCCGGCGGCAATGCGGCCTTCCTCGATGTTGCGCAGAAAGGCCTCTTCCATGCCGTCCAGGTCGAACCCTTCATGCTGCCAGAACTTGTCGTCCTCGGCGATGGTCACGGCCAGCACCAGATTGCGCGAAATGCTGCCAAGGTTCACCCAGTTCTGGCGATAGCTGGGGCCGCGCCCCTGCCGCGCCCACTGGCCCTGCCGGTATTCCATGAACGAGGTGACGGCGGGGTTCTGCTTCGCCAGCGTGGCGACCGGGGGCCACACCACGTAGCGGGCGATGTCCCCTCCCATCAGCAGCGCCACCAGCAGTACCAGACGCACGGCCAGCGGCCAGCCGGAACGGGGCGCGCGCGGGCGTGTGGGGCCTTGCGGCTCTTTTCGCGCCGGGGAGGGCGAGGTGGCGGGCTGCATGCTCAGGTAGGGAGGGGCGCTTCGGTCGGCGCCCCCTTGAGATGCGGCGGACTCGTCATGCTTGCCGGTTTCCGGCCCTCCACCGGGGCCTGACAATCTGCCCGACGGGCCAGCCGTTCCCGACATGTCCCCGAGATCAGTCGGACCAGTCGGACCAGTCGAGCCTGCCGAGCCAGTCGCGCCAGTCGGGACAGTCGGGCCAGTCGGGCCAGTCGGGCCAGTCGCATGTGATGCCTTGCCGCCCTTGCGTCCCAGCATGGCGCCCACCACATGGGCGATGACCGCCCACAGGCCGCGCGCCATGCGGCCTGCCGACACGACCAGCCAGCGCAATGCGCCGAATATGCCCCGCCCCGTTGCCGTCACCAGCAGCGTCAGGCCCAGCGCCAGCCCGCGCAGCCC
>NZ_VSMK01000264.1 GCF_011682075.1 Nitratidesulfovibrio liaohensis | reverse complement strand
GCTGCCGACGGGGCAGAGGTGGTGGGCGTGGCAGGTGCGGCACCGCCGTTTGCCGGTGCCGACAGGCTGGACGAAAGGGCGCCGGGGGCGCTGGCCGCCGGTTCGGGCCGCGAAGTGCCCGACGGCAGCAGCAGGATGACCACCGCCGCGATGGCCGCGACCCCCGCCATGCCGATCATAATCTGTTCCCTGCGGGTCATGCCGTCACCCACCGATGCGCGTCGTGTTGCCGTTCACTTTTATCCAGATGGACACCTTGTAGCCCGGCCACTGGGTGCCTGCCGTCACTTCCATGGATTCCACCCGGTCCAGCCAGGGCTGCGCCGTGACCTGCATCAGAAAGGCGCGGAACGATTCCAGCGGGCCGTCCATGACCCCGTCCAGCCGCACCATGTCGCTGCCGCCCAGCACGGATTCCGCCAGCGGAACAAAGCGCACCCCCTTGAGCGAGGCGCGGTTGCCCATGTCCTGCAAGGTGCCGATGGCCTCCGTCAGGGCGGGCGGGTTGGGCGCGGCCAGTGCGTTGCGCCGGGCCAGGGTGGTGTCGAAGCGGGCGGCGTCGGCCTTCATTTCGGCGATGACCGGGGCGAAGGACTGCTGCATGTGCAGCAGGGCGCGGATCTGCGCCGTTTCTTCGCGCACTCGGGCGGTCTCGCGCATGGTGGGCACGATGAGCAGCAACGCCATGGCCACGATGACCGCGGCGGACAGCCCGGGGACGAGGAAGGGCGAGGTGTTCTTGGATGCTTGCATGACTGTGCCCGTCACACCAGTTTGAGGGTGGCTACGAACTGCAGGGATTCGTTGGCGGTGTCCGTTTCGGGGGTCTTTTTCTCCACCGTCACCGAAAGCACCATGGGCGATCGTTCCAGCCGGTACAGAAAGTCGGCCAACATGGCCTCTCGCTGGAGCATGTCGCCGGAAACCACCCCGGTGACCACGGCCATGGCCTTGGCGTCGGCGGCGGCGTCGGCCTTGGCCTGCTGCTGTGCCTGCCTGCCCTTGGCGTCCTTTGCGCCGGGGAGCTGGCCGGGGTCCAACTGCGTCAGGCGCAGGCCGGAAAGCCGCATCCCCGAAGGCGTGACGGCGGCCAGTTCCGACAGCACGGCCACGGCCACCTGGCGGCGGCTCATGGACTGGACGGCCAGACGCAGGGCCTTGCCCTTGGCCGAGTCGGCCAGCAGCCTGGCCTTGTCGGTGATTTCGCCGTAAGCGGTCAGTTGCTGGCGCAGCGCGTCGCGTTCGCCCCGGGCCGAAAGCAGAGCCGCACCCTGAATGCTGGCAAAGACGGCGGTGCACAGCACCACCAGCATGCTGCCCACGGCCACGGCAAGGCGGACGCGTTCACGCTGGCGGGCCTGCTTGCGCTCGCGAAAGGTGTTGACGCAGTTCTGGGTGCGTTCATCGTTGGACAGCGAAAGGCCGACTGCCCAATGGGACTCGGCGCAGTCCGACGGCAGTCTGGCCAGATCCAGTTCGGCCCCGGGCGTGGCCGGGCCGCGCTGGCTGTTCAGCGCCGTGCACGGAATGCCCACCTGCCGCCCGAACTCGTCCACCAGCGGTTGCAGGCAGCCGCCCGGGGTGGAAAGGAACATGCGCGAAACGGCGGGGTAGCCGAGGGTGTTGGCGAAGTGGTCCATGGTGCGTTCGAACTGGCGCACCAGGCGTTCCACGGCGGGGGCGATGCTGGCGCCGATGTCGGTCACCGGACGAGCCACGGGGGCAGCCGGATCATCAGTCGGCGCGGCGGCCATCGGCACGGGCTGTCCCGTATTGCCCTGACTGGGCGGGGTGGGCAGGATGCAGGTGTTGTCGCGCAGCATCAGGGCGCGGGCTTCGGCGTCGGAAAGGGGGGCGGCGGTACCGGCTGTGGATTCCACCAGGGCTCGGGCCAGACTGGCGAAGCCGGTCTTGACCATGCGGCTCAGCACCACCTGCGACGAAGAATAGATGTCGATGCGGGTCGATTCCTCGTCGATGTGCAGAACCGCGAACTGTTCCGTGGCCGGGTTCAGCCAGCCGGTGGTGAACAGATTGTGCGAGGCGATGACCCGCGTGGCCGCACCGGCAAGGGCGAAGCCCGCGCGTTGCACGATGTTGCGCACCTCGCCCAGGGAGGCGCGCATGACCAGCGTGGCGGTGACGGGGAGCTTGGGTACGCCCTTTTCGATGATCTCGTCGCCGATGGTGCAGTCGAACACCGATTGCCGTTCGTCGAACTCGCGTTCCTTGCGGGCCGTCCAGAAGGCCACGTCGTCGCGTTCCTTGGCCGAAACCTTGGGAATGCGGAAGTGCCAGTGTTCGGCGTGTTCGTCGGGCAGGGCGGCCCATACCTCCAGGTCGGGGGCGGGGCCGCAGAAGTCCAGGATCTGCTGGCGCAGGAAGGAGGAAAAGGCGTCGTCGCCTGGCCGGATGCCGGCGGGAATGCGGATGGCGTGCACTCCCTGCAGTACCGGCAGGCCCGTGCGGCCATGGCGGCTTTCCGCCAGGTACAGGCTGCGGCCACGCCATTCCACGCCAAGCACGCGGCGCTCCTTCAGCGGGCGCAGCAGCGCGATGTTCCACTTGCCGGGGCCCGATTGCATCGGTTGGACGGGCTCGCGCAGGGGATCGGGGCGCGCGGCATCGCCCTTGCGGATGAGTTCGAGCAGTCGCCCGGTGGAGGACGCATTGGCGTGCAGACCCATGGAACCACCATCCCGATTACGGTTTCGCGGGGGGCGCAGGGCCACCCGTTGTTGTCGTGCCATATCGCAGGGCCAGGGCGTGCCGCACGGATGCCTGCCGCCATGGCGGTGGAGGCGTTCCGCGAGATGATGCCCGGCCGTCCGACATGACCCGCCAATACCGATAATGGTAGCGATGGGTTATGACGGTGGGGTGTCCGTCCGGTTCTGCTCGTGTGGATGTGTGGAATGCGCCGGGTTGAAAGGCCCCCCCTGCGGCCCGGCGAATCCCCCCCCTCTAGGCGGCTCTGGTCTTGCAGCAACAATTTGTCGCCGCGCATGCGTGTTATAACTTTTCTAGAAAAAATACCACTCACCATCACCCGGCCCACTGCAGAGCCCGGTCGGCTTGCCGCACGGCATTCCGGGTTGCGTTGCATGAGGGAAAGGTAACGGTATCGCCACCATATCTTGTGGAAGAGAAAGGCGATCACCCAATGCCGAAATTGTGGATGATGTTCTGGGTATTTTTTGGGGCTGGCGGCATGAGCGGGCTTGCCCCATGGCAAGCCCGCCATGGGTGTTTGGGGAAATGCTGCCGTACGACGGACGGCACAACCCGGAACTTCCCGTCCTGCCACACGTTATCGCGTGGATGTGCGGCATCGGTCAGGCGGTTGGGCGGGCCGGGCCGCTGATAAATGTCGCGCGCGTTCGTCTCCTGGGGGCGAAACGTTCGGCCCGTCGCAGAGTTTCGGGCCGCTGTGGCGGTCTGCCCGCAGCCGGGGTGATCGCACGGGGCTGTTCCGCGGGGGGAGGGGAGCCGGGGAGGGGGTTTAAACGCAGAAAGGTCCCGGCGAATGCCGGGACCTTTACCGTCGATGGTGCCGAAGGGGAGAGTCGAACTCCCACGGGGGAACCCCCACTAGACCCTGAACCTAGCGTGTCTACCAATTCCACCACTTCGGCGCAGGAGGGTCTTCTAGCCAAACGCCGTTCGGTTGGCAAGCGTTTTTTTCAAAAAACCTTGCGAATCCTGATCGCATGCCCCTTCCCCGCCCCGAATCCTGTTGGCGGACGCGGAAAAATACTTGCGTGTCGGTCCGGGGCTAAGGCAAAGGCCCATGCTTGCCGATAGCACCGGAGCAGACATCGGGCGGTGACGCAGCGTCGTTCCGCCACCGGGGGAGAGGAGACACGATGCCCAAGTCCAGGATGGACGGCACCACGCCGTCCTCGATTCGACGGGAACAACCGGATCTGGCGCATGCCGAGGCGACCACGCCGGGAGCGGACACGGGGTATCCCCTCGTGTTGATATGCGACATGCGCCCATCCGTGCGCGAGGCCTTGGCGGCGCAGGTGGTCATGCTGCTGCCGGGGGCGCGTGTGCACGCCGGAAGCCCGCAGAACGCGCCAGGTGCGCCTGTACTGTCTGGCGCGTTCGCCCCGGATCCCTCTGGCATGCCCGTACCGGCCCCGCGCCTTGTGGTGCGGCTTGTCGGGGTGGACGCCGCCGTGCCTTCCGGCTGGGAGAATGCCCAAGTGGTGGAGGTGCGCCCCCGCGACGTGGATGAAGAGGACGTTCCGGCGGCTGTCCAGCCCCACGGCACCGAAACTTCCGGCCCCGCCCACGCATCCGGATATGTGGACCTTGCCGACGTGGCGTTGGCGCTGGCCCGGTGCGGCCAGTTGCACCGGGTGGACGAGCCCGGCATGCCCCCCGGACAGCGGCTTTCCGGGGCGGCCCTGATTGCGGCCATGCCGGAAATGCTGCGCCCGCTGCTGCCCGGCGTGTGGCGCACGGCAGAGGCGCTCACCGGCCAGGCTGGCGATGCACTGCTTGCGGGAGACATGGCGCTGCTGGCCCGCGTGGCGCACACCGTGCGCGGCATGGCCGCCAACTACGCCATGCCGGAATGGGCCGCCTGTGCGGCGGCGCTGGAATGCTCCGCCCGGTACGCCGACAGGGACACAGCCTCCGACGCCCTTGCGTGGCTGCGGGCCGCCCTGTCTGCCTTATCCGTCCTGTTGGGACAATTTGGCCAACCAAACCAACCAAACCAACCAAACCAACCAAGCCAGCCAAACCAGCCGGGCCAATCCGGCCAATCCGGCCAGTCAGACCAGTCGAGCTAGCCAGCCAGTCTGTCAGTCGGGCCAGTCTGTCAGCCGCGACTGTCCACTGGGGGCACGCAGAACGACCCGCACTCTCTGTCCCCCCTGACGGGCACGCAGGACTCGCGTGTCGGGGCCAGCCGTCCCGCAACATCCTTTCTGCCGTGAAACGCATCGACGGGCCGGACTCGCAGTGGAGTCCGCCCCGTCGTTTTGCAGCTGTTCAGCGCTTGTCTGTCAGTCAGTATAGTGCGGCGGAGCGCCCTCCGGCTACGGCGTGACGGTCAACCCGTGTTCGATGGCGAAGCTGACCAACTCCGCCGTGCTGGCGGCACCCAGCTTGCGCTTCAGGTTGGCCTTGTGCTTTTCCACGGTCTTGTGGCTGATGCACAGCTTGTCGGCGATCATCTTGTTGCCATGGCCTTCGGCCACCAGCTTCAGTACCTGCTTTTCGCGGTCGCTCAAAAGATCCAGCAACGACCCGCTTTCGCGGCGACCGTGGCGCAGAAAGTCTTCGATGAGCAGTTCGGATATTTCGGGGCTGATGTACCGGCGCCCGGAAAGCACCGTTTCCATGGCCTGCACCAGGATGTCGCTGGAAACGTTCTTCAGCACGTAGCCGTCGGCACCCGCGCTGAGGGTGCGGTAGATCAGGCTGTCCTTCTTGTGGGCGGTCAGTGCCAGCACCTTGGTGCGCTCGCAGCGCCGCTTGATTTCGCGGATGGCTTCCGTGCCGTCCATGAGCGGCAGCGTCAGGTCCATGAGCACTATATCCGGCATGTGCTTTTCAACGATTTTAAGGGCCTGGATGCCGTCCGGGGCTTCTCCCACGATGGTGAACGCGGGATATGCCCCGAGCAGGGCCTTCAGCCCCTCACGGACGATATCGAGGTCTTCGACGAGCACAACGGTTTTCGACATGTCGGCAGCCTTTGACTATGATGTGGCTGGTCTGAAAATAACACGGTACGTTATATGTGCCCCCGGTGGAATTGTAAACCTGCTTTCGCCGCAGTAGGGTTATTCCCCATTATAACGTAGGGTGGTGTGTGCGGGGGGTGTGCATGGCAGTGCCACCGTAACGCGGGCGGTGATTATGCGGCACGCCTGTACGCTTCTGTACTGGCGCATGCTGTACTGGCGCATGCTGCGCGGGCCGTCTGCATGGCGTGTTTCGGGGCGATGCGGAGGCGCGGGCGGCCCACTGCGGGGCGCTTCGTGCAGGCATGGCGGGGCGATGCCCGGCAGATCGGCAGCTGTCCGTCATTCCGTGGGGGCATGCAGCCAGCAGCGCACGCCGTGCGCCTGCGACGCATCGTCAGCGACAGCAGGGACGGCGAGGCCAGCAGGGACAGCCAGCGGCGGCATACCCAACAGGGGCGGTTCCTGTTCCGCGCAGCGGGCAAAGGCGTGCGGGCAGCGGTCGCGGAAGGTGCAGCCGGATGGTAGCGCCCACAGCGGCGGCACCGTGCCCGGAATGGCCGAAAGCCGTTCGGCGCGCGGGCCGGAAACCGCCTGCGGCACCGAACGCATCAGCCCCTGGGCGTACGGGTGCAGCGGACGCGCGAAAAAGTCGCCCACCGGTGCATGCTCCATGATCCGCCCGGCGTACATCACGGCCACTTGGTCGGCGGTTTCCGCCACTACCCCCAGATCGTGGGTGATCAGCAGCACCGATGCCCCCCTGCGGGCCGCAAGGTCGCGCATCAGGCGCAGTATCTGGCGCTGGATGGTCACGTCCAGCGCGGTGGTGGGTTCGTCGGCGATGAGCAGGCGCGGGTCGCAGGCCAGCGCCATGGCGATCATCACCCGCTGGCGCATGCCGCCGCTCATCTGGTGCGGAAAGTCGCGGGCGCGCAGTTCCGGCGAGGGAATGCCCACCTGTCGCAGCAGGTCCACGGCGCGCGCTGCGGCATCGGACCGGGAAAGTCCCAGATGCAGCCGCAGCCCCTCGGCGATCTGCTCGCCCACCCGGAACACCGGGTTCAGCGAGGTCATGGGTTCCTGAAAGATCATCGAGATGCTGCGCCCGCGCACCCCGCGCATGTCCTGTTCGGGCAGGGTCAGCAACTCCCGCCCTTCCAGTCGCACCGAGCCGGAAGCGATGCGCCCCGGCTCGGGCACCAGGCGGAGCAGGGCCAGCGCGGTCATGCTCTTGCCGCAGCCCGATTCACCCACCAGGCACAGGGTGCCCCCCGGCGCTATGGAAAAGGATATCCCCGCCACGGCGCGCAAGGGGGCGGACGGGGTGCCGTCCGCGTCGGGCCGCCCGGGAAATTCCACGCTCAGGTCCCGCACTTCCAGCAGGTGTGCCGCGTCGGTCGCCATCCGGGCTGTTCTGTTGTCGTCGGTCATGTCTGGCCTGTAGCTGTTTCCGGGTAATGGTGCCAGTGCCGCAAAGGGCCGTCCGTGCAGATAAGTACGGGCAAGGCTATGCGTTGCCAGCCTCGCGCGCCAGGGCCAGCAGGGCCTGGTACACCGGCACCAGGCTGGGGACCAGCAGGTGCTCGTGGTCGGTGTGCTGGCTGGTTTCGCCTTCCGCGCCCCAGACCACCCCGGCCATGGAAAGATCGGTCAGGAACCGGGCATCGCTGGCCCCGTGGGCGCAGCCGGTGGCCGCGCCGGGGGCGTGGCGCAACAGCCTGCCCAGCCACGGGGTGTCGCCGGTGACGAACAGCGGCTCCATGCGTGTGACGTCCAGTTGCCCTTGCACGGCGGCGCGCATGTCGGCCACCAGTTGGTGCGGATCGTCGTGCTCCGTGTAGCGCACGTCCAACTGCGCCACGGCTTCGCCGGGCACCTGGTTCACCGCCGTGCCCGCGTGCAGCAGCCCAAGGTTCAGGGTGCGGTGCCAGTGGGCTTCCGCTTGCGGGGACGCGACCGAGGAGGGCTGTGCGTCCGGCGTCGCCAGACCCGCCAACTGCGGATAGAGGCCGGGAAAGAGCGGCTTCAGCGCCTCGTAGTCGCGCACCAGCGCATCCACGGCGTTTTCGCCCAGCCAGGGCCGGGCGCCGTGGGCGCTTTTGCCCCGCGCGGTGAGCACAAGGTCGATGACACCCTTTTCCTTGATGATGACCGAGCCCGGTGATCCGCCGTCCAGGGCCACGCAGAAGTCGGCGCGGACGTGCGGCAGCACGCGGAAGGCGCCATTGCGCCCACCGGTTTCCTCGTCGCCGGTGATCACCAGCACCAGGGGCAGGGCGTCCGGGCCAAGGCCCCGTGCCGCAAGGTCGCGCAGGCAGCGGCGGCACAGCACCAGGGCTACGGCCACGGCGTACTTGTCGTCGATGCTGCCGCGCCCGTGCAGCACCCCTGCCGCAGCGTCCAGGCGCGGGGTGAACATGGCGTCCGCGCCGTCCACCACGTCGAAGTGCACCAGCAGGGCCAGCGGCGCGGCGTGGGTGGGGTTGCCCGCCAGCAGCGAGGGCACGCCCTCGTGCTCCATGCGGGTGCAGGGAATGCCGTTGTCGGTCAGCCAGGCGGCGATGACCTCCGCGCAGCGGACCAGTTCCTCCGGGCGCGACGCCGTGGAGCGGATGGCCATGAGCCGGGCGGTCAGCGCCACCATGTCGGCGATGTCCGATGCGGTGACTTCGTCCAGGCCGGAGGGCAGGCAGGCGCGGGCCTGTTCCGCGAAACGGGCGAAGGTGTCTGCTGGCCCGTTGGACAAAGATTCCCCTTGTGTGGCTGGCGCCTGTGGCGCGACGGCATCGGGATAGGTGGAATGCGGCATTGCGGCGAAGACTCCTGCGAAAACTGTGATTGATGCGTCCGACGCCTCGTCCGTTGCCCGCACGGGAGGTTGACCGGGGTGCAGCGACGGACGGAAAGGCTACCGCAGCGGGCTGGGCGCGTCCAGTTCTTGCCCGTGCCCTGATCATGTTCTGGTGATGTTGTGTCCATGCCGGGGCATGTCGTGAGTGGGCGCTTGCCGGGCCTGGAGTGGTGGTTTTTGTCGAGAAGGAACTTGACAATCATTTTCAGGAGGTGCACAGATAGGGCGTCGGGCGTGATTCCCGGCCCCGCACCTGTTGCCCGCGCCCCGCGCGGCAACGGCGGTGCGGGCAGACGGCCAGTGCTGGCCGGACCAAGGAGACGCGTATGTCTTGTTGCAAGTTGAGTGATGTTCCCGCCGGATGCCGGGTTCGGGTGCGTCGTCTCTGCGACAGGCAGGGCGAGCGGGGAAGGCTGTGCGCGCTGGGCATAACGCCCGGTACGGAACTGGAAGTCTGCTCGCAAGGGGGCGCATGCTGCGTCCGGGTGCGCGATGCCTCGCTGGTGCTGGGCGACACTCTGGCCTGCGACGTATACTGCGAACCGGTGCACTCCGGGCAGCAGTTGCGCGACTGACGGCTAGATCAATATTTAAGTGTGATACACGGTATTTCAGGCCGAATCGAGTGATCGCTTCGGATGCAGGCCGGACGGAAGCGCCCCGGCGGAACACGCGCATGGCGCGTGCCACCGCCGACGGCAGCCGATCACGGCCATCGACAAGGAGAAACATATGAGTTGGGACACCCTTGTGGTTGTCGCCATTGTGCTGGCGGCGGCAGGGTATGTCGCGCGGCGGTACCTGTTCCGCAAGTCGGGCGGGTGCGGCTGCGGTTGCGACTGCTCTGGCAGTTCCGGAACTTCCCGCGCGTCTGGTGGTTCGGGCTGCTGCGGCGGCGGAGGGCACATTGCCTCCAGGCCGGGAACATCCTGCGGCTGCGGCAAGTAGCACTGCGGCACGTTGGTGATGGCCGGCCCGAGGGCCGTGCCTTTTTTTAACGTCGCGCAATGAGAAAGATTTTCAATTTCGCGGAGCACCCAGCCCGCGTACAGCGAGGAGGACACACGAAGATGGGCAAAACCATTCCCCTGCGGCAACTGGCCGTGGGCCAGCGGGCGCGCATCGCCAAGGTTGACGCGCATGGCGAACTTGGGCGGCGCATCCGTGACATGGGGCTGATTCCCGGTGCGGAAGTGGAGGTCGTGGGGCGGGCGCCCCTGATGGATCCGGTGGCCCTGCGCCTGAAGGGGTTCACCCTCTCGTTGCGCAACAACGAGGCCGACTTCATCGCCGTCGATATCGACGCCAAGCCCCGTCCGCAGGAGTAGCCATGTCCGCCAACGTCATCGTCGCCCTTGCGGGCAACCCCAACTCCGGCAAGACCACCGCGTTCAACGAGTACACCGGCTCGCGCCAGCATGTGGGCAACTATCCCGGCATCACGGTGGAAAAGAAGGAAGGCATCGCCCGCGTGGACGGGCGTGAAGTGCGCGTGGTGGACCTGCCCGGCACCTATTCGCTTACCGCCTACACCCAGGAAGAAGTGGTGGCCCGCCGCGTGCTGGTGGAAGACCGCCCCGACGTGGTCATCGACGTCATCAACGCGGGCGCGCTGGAGCGCAACCTGTACCTGGCCGTGCAGCTGATGGAACTGGGCATTCCCGTGGCCCTCGGCCTGAACATGATCGACGAGGCCCGCAAGCAGGGCCTGCGCATCGACGCCGCGCGCCTGTCGCAACTGCTGGACCTGCCCGTGGTGGAAACCGTGGCCCGCACCGGGGAAGGCCTGAAGGACCTGATGTCCGCCGCCGTCTCCCACGGCGACGCCAGACGCGGCACCCCCTGGAAGCCGCTGGAAATCTCCTACGGTCCCGACCTCGACCCGGTGCTGGCCCGCATGGTCGAGCGCATCGAGGCCGCCCGGTTCCTTACCGACAAGTACCCGGCCCGCTGGGTGGCCCTGAAGTACCTGGAAAGCGACGAGGACATCCGCGCCCTGGGCCGCGCCGCCGGACCGCTGGCGGCAGAGCTGGAAGCCATGGCCGCAGAGGTGGCCCGCCATCTGGAAGCCACTCTGAACAGCTACCCTGAAGCCGTCATCGCCGACTACCGCTACGGTTACATCTCCGGCGTGCTGCGCCAGGGCGTCATGACCCGTCACGACGAGCTTTCGCAGCGCCTTGCCGCCTCCGACCGCATGGACCGCGTGCTCACGCACCGTCTGCTCGGCCCGGTGATCATGCTGGCCGTGCTGTACGGCATCTACGAAATCACCTTTGCCATCGGCGAATACCCCATGGGCTGGGTGGAAGCCTTTTTCGGCTGGATGAACGCGACGGCATCCGCCGCGCTGCCCGACGGGCTGCTGAAATCGCTGGTGGTCTCGGGCATCATCGACGGCGTGGGCGGGGTCATGGGCTTCGTTCCGCTGATCATGCTGATGTTCATGATGATCGCCTTCCTTGAAGACTCCGGCTACATGGCCCGCGTGGCCTACATGCTGGACCGGGTGTTCCGTCTGTTCGGCCTGCACGGCTGCTCGGTGATGCCCTACATCGTGTCCGGCGGCATCGCGGGCGGTTGCGCCGTGCCCGGCGTCATGGCCGCGCGCACCCTGCGCAGCCCGCGTGAACGCCTGGCCACCATCCTTACCGCGCCGTTCATGACCTGCGGTGCCAAGCTGCCGGTGTTCATCCTGTTCGTGGGCGTGTTCTTTGCCCAGCAGGAAGCCCAGGCCATGTTCGCCCTTACCCTGCTGGGCTGGGGCATGGCGCTCATCGTGGCGCGCATCCTGCGTTCCACGGTGATCAAGGGCGAATCCACGCCCTTCGTCATGGAACTGCCCCCCTACCGCCTGCCCACCCTGCGCGGCATTCTCATCCATACCTGGGAGCGCACCTGGCAGTACATCAAGAAGGCCGGTACCGTCATTCTGGCCATCTCCATCCTGCTGTGGGCGGCCATGACCTTCCCGCAGCTGCCGGAAGATCGCACCGCCGCGTTCGAGGCGCAGCGCGCCGCCATCACCGCCCAGAAGGAAGCGGCGGAAGCCGGCGGTGAAAAGGCCGCCGAAGCGGAAACCGCCGATGCCGACAAGAGCGCTTCCGGAGCAGCCGTGGCCGAAGCGCCTGCGGGTGCCGACCAAGCCGGCGAGCCCAGTGAAGCCGCCGCCGAAGGCGAAAAGAGCGATCCGTTCGAAGAGCAGCTTGCCGCCATCGACGCCGAGGAAGCCGCTGCAGGCCTGGAATACTCCATCGCGGGCCGCGTGGGCATCGCGCTTGAGTCGGTGACCGGCGCGGCCGGGTTCGACTGGCGCACCAACATCGCCCTGGTGGGCGGCTTTGCGGCCAAGGAAGTCATCGTCTCCACTTTGGGTACGGCCTACTCGCTGGGCGAAGTGGACGCCGAAGACGCCGGGTCGCTGGCCGAACGCATCAAGGCCGACCCGCACTGGACCCCCGCCGCTGCCGCCGCGCTGATGGTCTTCGTGCTGCTGTATGCCCCCTGCTTTGTCACCGTGGTGGCCATCAAGCAGGAATCGGGTTCGTGGCGCTGGGCCATCTTCAGCACGGTGTTCAGCACCATCCTGGCCTTCGGCCTGGCCGTGGCCGTGTACCAGATCGGCACCGCCATGCTGGCGGGGGGCTAAGCCCGCAGGGCAGAGCCCGCGCGACATCAGCGCAACATCAGCGCGACATCAGCGCGACATCAGCGCGACATCAGCGAAACATGCGCAACCACTACGGGGCGTCCTTCGGGGCGCCCCGTTCGCGTTTGCGGGGGGCGCTCCCCATGGTCGGCGGGATCCTTCCGGCGTCTTCGCGGCACCCCACGCGTGCCTTGTTGCCGTTTTCCATTTGCTTGCGCATGGGTTTCGTGCCGTTTACATTGGTCCTTGCCGCAGTCATGCACGGCATGCCGGGGGGCATGCAGCACATGCCGGTCACGCCGGTCACGCCGGTCACGCCGGTCATGCCGGTCATGCCGGTCATGCCTGACGGGGCATGGAAGGCGTGGCGGGGTAGGCGGTGCGGGGGCGGGGTCGCGGAGACAGGCCGAAAAGCCATTTGGGGGGACTGACGCCATGCGGCTTGGCCGTACCATAAAAGCGCAGCTTCGGTTCTATTCGCTGTTGCTTATCCTGTTGCCGCTGGCCCTGTCGCTGGCGGCGTTCTACGGCGTGTTGCGCACCGAAGGGCTGCGCAAGGCCCAGGGCGAGATGCAGGCGGAGTTGCGCCACCACCGCTTCGACGTGGAACGCTGGCTGGGCTACCGCCTGGCCGACGTGGTGCACGTGTCGCGCACCGACGCGGTGCGCACCGTGGACATGTCCGCCATGAAGCGGGACTTTCATGCCTTTCTCGACGCCCACGGCGACTTCCGTTCCCTGGTCTACGTGGATGCCGCCGGGCGCACCGTGGTGGACATGGACGCGCCTGCCGGGGTGGACCTTTCCGACCGCGAATACTTCCTGCGGGCGCGGCAGGGGCAGCCGTTCATCTCGCGCGTGCTGACGGGGCGCACCTCGGGCAAGGCCATCGTGATTTTTTCATCTCCGGTGCTGAATCCGCAGGGCGACTTCGCGGGGCTGGTCTTCGGCGTGGTGCGCATCAACGCGCTGCTCGAAATGGTCAGCAGCCTGCGACGCACCCCGGTGGATCCGTCCTTTCTGGTGGACGCCGCCTCCGGCGTGCCCTTGCTGGCCCCGGAAAATACTCCGTCCATCCCGTTACCCTCGCTTGATGCGCCCATCGACGGCCCGACCGTCTACCGCAACCGGGATGGTGACGAGGTGCTGGGCGTGGGGCTTCCGCTCAAGAACGGCGAATGGCTGCTGGTGCAGGAACGCGCCGTGGCCGACATACTGGGCGACATGCACCGGCAACTGCTGCTCCTGCTGGCGGTGTCGGGCCTGACCATTGCCGCGCTTACCCCCTTTCTGCTGCGCCTCGCGCAGCGGGTAACCGGCCCCATCGAGCGCATTTCGGCCATGTCCGAACGGATCATGGCCGGGGAATACGGCAGTGTCTGTCCCGGCCTTGATGCGGCGGGCATGCCACCGGAACTGGAGCGGTTGTACCGCAACTTCTGCCGCATGGCCGAGCGCATCGGCACCCACGTGGGCGAACTGGAACGCCTGACAGGCACCGACGAACTGACCGGACTGGCCAACCGCCGCCTGCTGGCCGACGCGGGCGCGCGCATCGTCAGCATCTGCCGCCGGGCCGGGCAGCCGTGCGCCTGCCTGATGCTGGACCTGGATCACTTCAAGCACATCAACGACGTACACGGACATGCCACTGGCGACGAGGTACTGCGCAGGCTGGCCGCCGCCATTGCGAGTGCCGTGCGATCATCCGACTTCGCGGTGCGCATGGGCGGCGAGGAATTCGCCATCATCGCGCCCAATACCGACGCCCCCCACGCCATGGCACTGGCCGAGCGCCTGCGCCGCACCGTGGAACGCATCGACCTGCGCCAGGCGGGCATCTCCGTGCCCGTGGCCATCAGTGTGGGGGTAGCGGGCATGACCGTCACGCCGCGCTATGGCGCCGGGCCACTGGAAGATCTGCTGGCCAGGGCCGACCATGCGCTGTACCGGGCCAAGCAGGCGGGCCGCAACCGGGTGATGCTGTGGGATGATACCGACCACGGCGTGGTGGCGGAACAGGAAGCCCCCGACGGCGAGGGGCAGCCGGAAGGGGCTCCCCGTCTGCGAGGGCCGTTGAGTGGTTCCTGAAGCGGATGATCTGACAGCATGCAGACGCGGAAACGGCGCCTCCCTGACGGGGGGCGCCGTTGGCGGTGTATCGAGTATCGGCTGTCGGTGGTCGCTATGTCCGGTGGTGCCGGTGGTGCCGACGGTGCCCGGACAGCGCCGGACGAAACCGCCGGAAAGGCGTCCTAGCAGATTTCGACCAGCTCGATGTCAAAGGTCAGGTCTTCGCCAGCCAGGGGGTGGTTGGCGTCGAGGGTGACGTGCTCTTCGGTGACGTCGGTGACGGTGACGTCAAGCTCGCCGTCGTCGGTCATGAGTTGCAGCATCAGGCCCACTTCGGGTTCGATGTGCGGGGGCACCTGGTCGCGGGGCACGGTGATGATCATTTCTTCCACGTGCTCGCCGTAGGCTTCGTCGGCGGGAATGGTAATCTTCACCGACTGGCCCTTGCCAAGGCCCAGTACGGCCTTTTCGAAGCCGGGGATGAGCATGCCTTCACCCAGGGTGAATTCCAGGGGTTCGCGGTCGCGCGAGGAATCGAATTCGGTGCCGTCGTCCAGCGTCCCGGTGTAGTGAACGCGGACGGTATCGCCGTTCTTGAGTGCCATTTGGGGCTCCTTGGGGGAGAATCTGTGGTGGGTATCCGCCAGTCGGAATGAATGAGGCGGCAACAGCCGCGGCGACCGGGCAGACCCGTTGACCATCGCCCGCCCCGTAGGGAATGTCAAAGATTATTCCTGGCGCGGGGATGGGCCGCGCGGTGTGTGCCGGGCGGCGGGTATTGTCTGGAATTGACCGGGGGCTGGCCGGGGATTCGCGTGGGCTGGCGGGGCACGGAGCAGCCTGTCGTCGACGACGCCCCGGTCACCGGTTACGCCCCGGTCACCGGTTACGCCCTGACCGCCGGATACTCCCTGATCACCGGTTACGTATCGGCCTGCGGCGTATCCCACCGGGCGCACAGCTGCACGGCGGCCCGGCAGAGCACCTCGGCGCCCACGGGCAGGCACGATTCGTCCGGGGCAAAGCACGGGTTGTGCACCGGGGCCACGCCCGGCCCGCCGCAGCCCACGAAAAAGAAGCACCCGGGCACCCGCTGCAGGAACATGGAAAAGTCCTCGCCGCCCATGGTGGGCAACGGTTCCATCACCCTGTCCGCGCCCACGGCGTCCAGTGCGGCCCGTCGCACATGCGCCGCTGCGCGCGGGTCGTTGATCACCGCCGGGTGGCACCAATGGAAATCCAGCCGATGTGTGGCCCCCATGGCCGCACACACCCCGCCCGCCACCTGGTTGATGCGCTGCTCCCACAGGTTGCGCACCTCGGGCGCGAAGGCGCGCACCGTGCCCGTCATGCGCGCCTCGCCGGGAATGACGTTGTACGCCATGCCCGCGTGCAGTTCGCCGATGGTCAGGATGACCGGCTCCAGCGGGCTGGTCATGCGGCTGACCACCCGTTGCAGCGCGCCCACCACCTGGGTGGCGGTTTCCAGCGCGTCCACGCACAGGTGCGGGTTGGCGGCGTGGCCGCCCTTGCCCAGCACGGTCAGTTCGAAGCGGTCCATGGCGGCCATGAGCGGGCCGGGCTTCACGCCCACGAAACCGGCGGGAATCTCCGGCCAGACGTGCGCGCCGAGGCACACGTCCACCCTGGGGTCGTCCAGCACGCCCGCCTCGATCATGGGCGCGGCGCCGCCGGGGCCTTCCTCTGCCGGCTGGAACAGGAACAGGATGCGCCCGCGCAGGGCACCGGGATTTTCCGCCGCCAGCCCGGCAAGCACCCGCGCCGTGCCCAGCAGCATGGCCATGTGCATGTCGTGCCCGCAAGCGTGCATGCAGCCGGGGTGTTCGGATGCGTAGGGGAGTCCCGTGGCCTCGGTGATGGGCAGGGCGTCCATGTCGGCCCGCAGCATCACCGTGGGGCCGGGCCGCCCGGAATCGAGCAGGGCGGTAACCCCGGTGCCCGCGATGCCGGTGCGTACCGGCAGGCCCAGCGTGGTCAGCTCTTCGGCCACCAGGGCGGCGGTGCGCATTTCGTTGAAGCCGGTTTCGGGGATGCGGTGCAGGCGGCGGCGCAGGTCGACAATATGCGGTGCGGCCACGCGGACGCGGTCGGAAAGGGATTCCATGGAGTCTCCTGCCACGTCCCCGCATGTCCTTGGCGGGGCGCGGCGGTGTATGGGCAACGGCCGAGAACACGGTGGGCCGGGGGCACGGAGGACACGGCGCGGGCGCGTTGCCCCCGCTGGCCTTCTGACACCGGATTTCGTGCTTCTGACATTGACAAGCCGCAGGTGCGGCGCTAGTAGTACCAATCAGTACCACGCATGAGTCTTTCCCGCCGCGCATGGGACCCGATGGCGCCGTGGCCAGCAACTGGTCAGGGCGTGCGGAGCGGGGCGGAGAGACCCTGGCGGATGCCGGGACGGCACCCCGGCCAGTGTAGCGCAAGGCGGCGCTGTCGTCAGCCCCGCTCCCTGCCGCCCGTCCGTCCGCCGCCCGACCGCCGGTCCGGTAATCCGGCCATCCGGTCATCCGGCCCTCATGCACCGGTACCCCGCCATCCCGGCGGGCTTTTGGAAGGAAGCACATGGAACTCATTCAGGCTTTGCGCAAGTTCGGTTTCACCCAGCAGGAATCGTTGATGTATCTCACCCTGCTGCGGCACGCGGGCCAGAATCCCATGACCGGGTACGAGGCGGCCAAGGCCGCCGGAATTTCGCGCTCCAATGCCTATGCGGCGCTGTCGAGCCTGGTGGAGAAGGGCGGGGCCGTGGTGGCCAGCGGCGATACCAGCCGCTACATGGCCGTCCCGCGAGAGGAACTGCTGCTGAACCTGCGGCGAGACGCCGAAGGCACGCTGGCCTTCCTTGAAGCCAACCTGCCGGACACCGAGCCGGACGAGACGCCCTATCTGACCGTGGCGGGCCTGCGCAACACCGAGGACAAGATCCGCAACATGCTGCACCTGGCGCGGCTGCGGGTGTACGCATCCATGCACGCGGACAACGTGGCGCTGTTCCGGCGCGAGTTCGACGACTGCGTGGCGCGGGGGCTGAAGGTGGTGCTGCTGTCCAATGCCGAACCGGGCATTGCCGGGGCCACCTTTCTGAAGAACCATGCGGGCACCGGCCACGTGAAGCTCATCGCCGATACCAGCGAGGTCATAGCGGGACTGCTGGAGCCGGGCGTGAGCGGGCGCTGTCTGTATTCGCGCAACGAGCACCTGGTGTACCTGATGCGCGAGGCCATACTTCACGAAATGGAACTGATCCGCATCCGCGCCGCCATGCCGGGCTCCGTGCCAGGCTCCATGTCTGACGCCGGACCGGACCCCGTTTCGGACAATTGACGACAACCGGATACACGCCGGGCGCAATGCGGCCCGCGCCGGAAACACGACGGAGACCCTCATGCCCAACGTTCGTTCCACGTACACCGATGCGGTCGGCTTCTTTGGCCGGACCACGCCCGAAGAACTGGTGGCCGCCTTCGGCAGCCCCCTGTACGTCTACAGCGAGGCCCTGCTGCGCAAGCGCTGCCGCGACATGAAGGCCCTGTCGTCGCACCCCGGCTTTTTCGTGAACTATTCGGCCAAGGCCAACACCAACCTTTCCCTGCTGCGTATCGTGCGCGAGGAAGGGCTGGTGGTGGACGCCATGTCGCCCGGCGAAATCCACGTCAACAAGGCCGCCGGGTTCACCCCGGACCAGATCCTGTACGTGTGCAACAACGTGTCCGAGGCGGAACTGGCCAACGCCGTGTCGCACGGGCTTCTGGTGAGCGTGGATTCGCTGTCGCAGCTCGATACCCTGGGCAGGGTGAACAGGGGCGGCAAGGTGATGGTGCGCTTCAACCCCGGCATCGGCGCGGGGCACCACCAGAAGGTGGTCACGGCGGGCAAGGCCACCAAGTTCGGCGTGGATCCCTCCGATGCCTCGCTGGCCGAGCTGCGGGCCATCCTGGCTAGGCACGAGATGACCCTGACGGGCATCAACCAGCACATCGGTTCGCTGTTCCTGGAGCCGGAAGGGTACGTGGCGGCGGCGGACTTCCTGCTGTCCGTGGCGGAAAAGTTCGACACCGTGGAGGTCATCGACTTCGGCGGCGGCTTCGGCATTCCCTACCGCAAGTACGAGGACCAGCCCCGGCTGGATCTGGCCGCCACGGCGGAACGCCTGCACGCGCTCATTTCCGGATGGTCGGAACGCACCGGCTACAAGGGCCGCTTCTACATCGAGCCGGGTCGCTACGTGGTGGCCGAATGCGGCCTGCTGCTGGGCACCGTGCACGCCACCAAGAACAATGGCCCCACCCGCTACGTGGGCACCGACCTTGGCTTCAACGTGCTGGCCCGCCCGGTGATGTACGACGCGCACCACGACATCGAGGTGTACCGCACGGGCGGCAGCCCCGATGCGGCCCTGCACCCCCAGACCGTGGTGGGCAACATCTGCGAGAGCGGGGACATCATGGCCAGGGAACGCCTTCTGCCTGCCGTGCAGGAGGGCGACATTCTGGGCGTGCTGGACGCCGGGGCCTACGGCTATGCCATGAGTTCCACGTACAACCAGCGCCTGCGCCCCGCCGAGGTGCTCATTGGCCTTGATGGGGAACCCCGGTTGATTCGTCGTCGGGAGGAGCTGGCCGATTTGATGGCGCTGTTCCCCGACGCCTAACCTCTTCGGGGGTTAGCCGGGCACAACCACCCCGTCCAGTACGTCGAGCATGCGCCGCAAGGGCGCGAAGGCGGCGTCGGGCGGATGCAGCAGATTTTCGATGGGCGGCACCACGCCGCTCACCGGAAAACCGGACAGCATGGCTACCGCCTCCATGTTGTCCCGCACAAGGTCCGGGGATGCGGAACGTTCCTTGGTGTGAACGAAAACGATCCCTGCCGGTTCCATCCCTCTCCGGACCAGCGCCTCTACCGAGAGGAGCGTGTGGTTCACGGTGCCCAGTCCCGCCCGCGCCACCAGCACGGGACGGGCGTCGGCGGCCCGGATGCAGTCTATGCACAGGGCCTCCGGCGTGAACGGCACCATCAGGCCGCCCGCTCCTTCAAGGACCAGAGAGGCGTGTTCACTGCGCAGACATGCCAGACTGCGCACCAGGTCTTCCGTCTCCACGCCGCGCATTTCGTCCCGCGCGGCGTGGAGCGGAGCCTTAGGCGCCGCAAAGCACCACCCCACCGCTTCCGCCGGGTCGCGCCCGGCCAGTTCCGGAACGTGCCGGTACACGAAGGCCGCGTCGCTGTCCGTGTCGTACGGGTCTCTGCACCCGGTCTGCATGGGCTTGGCGTAGAAGGGCCGCTCCCCCCGCGCAAACAGCTCGCGCAGCAGCAGCATCGAAACCACCGTCTTGCCCACGCCCGTGTCCGTGCCCACCACGAACAGGGCGCGGGAGGGGGGCTGGTTCATTGCGTTCATGCTTGATCTCCGGGCGCATCGCCCCTCTTCTCTTCCTCTTCTCTCCAGGCGCGGGCCAGCAGGTCCACGCAGCGGGCCACGTCGTCCACCCGGTGCAGGGCGGTAAGGCCAAGGCGCAGCGTTGCCGCGCCGCGCGGCACGGTGGGATGGCGCGCGGCCAGCG
>NZ_VSMK01000252.1 GCF_011682075.1 Nitratidesulfovibrio liaohensis | reverse complement strand
AAGCCCTTTGCGGCGGGCGGCCCCGGCCTGCCCCCGGTGATCTGCCGGGCCTGCGAGGGCAGCGCCCTTCCCCTGCCCGACGGCGCGGTGGACCACGCCTTCGCCAACATGTACCTGCACCATGCCGAAGACCCAGGCGCGGCCCTGCGCGAAATGGCCCGCATCGTCCGGCCCGGCGGGCGGGTGGTGCTGACCGACCTGGATCTGCACGACAACGCCTTTCTGTTGCGGGAACACCACGACCGCTGGCCCGGCTTCCGGCGCGATGACGTGGCCCGCTGGCTGGGCGAGGCGGGGCTGGGCGACGTGCGCGTGGAAGACGCAGGGGGCACCTGCTGCGCCACCTCCGCCCGCGGGTGCGCCAGCGCCAGCATTTCCATCTTCGTGGCCTCGGGCACTCGCTGATTCCACCCTGGCAGGGCAGCGCGACCGGCATGACTGCGTGACCGGCATGCCCGGTATCCGGCAGCCTCCGAAACGGCACGGGGCGGAAGAGCCCGCGCTCTCCCGCCCCGGAAAAAGGCACCGCCGGGCACTCCCGGCCAGCGCGGCTACACCGTGAAGTCGATGGCCTTGCGGCTGGCCACGATCTTCTTGATGAAGCCCACGCACTGCACGTGCTCGGGGTGTTCGGCGTAGGCCTTCAGGCCTTCGGCGTCGTCGTGGGTGGACACCAGGATGATCTGCACCGGCTCGGTGGTGGTGCCGAGGAAGGTGGTGCTCACTTCCAGCCCCTTCAGGCTGGGAATCCTGCCCATGAGCGGGTCGAGCATGGCCTTCATCTTGGCGGCGTTCTCGGCGGCGGAAGCGCCTTCCGCCTCGTCCTTCAGGGTCCACCAGACGATATGCTTGAGCATGGGAAACCTCGTGCGGCGTTGGGGTTTGGATGGTCCTTCCGGTATGCGACACTACGGGCTGGGTGGTCAACCGGTGCAGGCATGCGCACCCGCAGGGGCAAACACCACAATCCACGAAAGCGCTTCTCCACGGCGCGGTGTGCCGCCCGCGCCCCCAGCGCCCTTGCCTGCTCGCACGCCCCCCCACTGCAACGCCATGCCGCCCGCCCCGGTCGGTGACGTTACGGCGACACCCCGCATTCCGCGCCTGCCGCCGCGTCGCATGGGATTGCGGCGAATCCGGCTTTGCCGTACATCCGTGAAGTCTCACATGAAGGAGCTTGCATGGAGTTGCAGACGCTTACCCTCAGGCGGGTGCTGGAACGCAGCGCCGAACTGTATGCCGACCAGCCCGCACTGTCGCAGATCGGCGGCACGCCGGTAACCTTTCGTGAACAGCTCGAACACGCCACCACGGTATCCGCCCTGCTGGCGGAACAGGGCGTGGCGCGCGGCGACCGGGTGGCCATCCTGTCCGAAAGCATGCCCAACTGGGGCATCGCCTATTTCGCCATTACCGCCATGGGCGCCATTGCCGTGCCCATTCTTCCGGAATTCCACGCGGATGCCGTGCACCACATCATCCGCCATTCGGAAGCCAAGGTGGTGCTGGTCTCCGAGCGGCTGTTCCCCAAACTGGAGGACGGCCAGTTCGACACCCCGCCGGTGCTCATCCAGATAGAGAATTTCCACCCCGTGCAGCAGGGCGCAACACGCGACAAGCTGCGCGAACTGAAGGAACGCGGCCTGCGCGAATTCCGCCGCCTGCGCGACAAGGCCATGCGCTTCACCCACCTGGCCGCCGAAGAGCCGGGCGAGGACGACGTGGCGGCCATCATCTACACCTCGGGCACCACCGGCCATTCCAAGGGCGTGGTGCTGACCCACCGCAACATCGTGTGGGATGCGGACACGGTGAAGACCATCGTGCAACTGGCCCCCGGCGACCGCATGCTGTCCATCCTGCCCCTGTCGCACACTTACGAATGCACGCTGGGGCTGGTGCTACCGGTGCTGAACGGTGCGCACGTCCACTACATGGACAAGCCGCCCACGGCGCGCGCCCTGCTGCCCGCGCTGGCCCAGGTGCGGCCCACGGCCATGCTGTCGGTGCCGCTGGTCATCGAAAAGATCTTCAAGTCCGCCGTGCTGCCCAAGTTCACCGATACCTGGCTGAAACGGCGGCTGTATGCGCTGCCCTTCGTGCGGCGCAAGCTGCATGCCATGGCGGGCAAGAAGCTGCTGCAAACCTTTGGCGGCGCGTTGCGCATCTTCTGCATCGGCGGCGCGGCCATAGCGCCGGACGTGGAACGCTTTCTGCGCGAGGCGGGCTTTCCGTACGCCATCGGCTACGGCCTCACCGAAACGTCGCCCCTGGTCGCGGGCTGCGGCCCGGCCGATACCCGCCTGACCGCCACAGGCTGGCCGCTGACCGGGGTGGAAGTGCGCATCGACGCGCCCGACCCGGCCACCGGCGAAGGCGAAATACTGGTGCGCGGCCCCAACGTGATGCGCGAATACGCCAAGGCGCCGGAGATCACCGCGTCCGTGTTCACCGAAGACTGGTGGTTCCGCACCGGCGATCTGGGCAAGTTCGACCGCGACGGCTACCTGTACATCAAGGGCAGGCTGAAGAACGTCATCGTGGGCCCCAGCGGCGAGAACATCTACCCCGAAGAGGTAGAGGCGATCATCCAGCAATCGCCGTACGTGATGGAATCGCTGGTGTTCCAGCTGGACGGCAGACTGGCGGCGCGCATCCACCTGGATCACGCGCGGCTGGACGAGGAATTCGGCGGGCTGCCCGCCACCAAGGCCCGGGATAAGGTGGCCGCCCTGCTGGAAGAACTGCGCAACGACGTAAACACCAAGGTGTCCACCTTCGCGCGGCTGCACAAGGTCATCGAGCAGACCGAACCCTTCGAAAAGACGCCCACCCACAAGATCAAGCGCTACCTGTACGTGGAGCAATAGACGACAGCGGCGGGCGGGATGCGCGACAGCGCCCGCCATCCTGCTTCAGCGAGAGTGGAGGCGGTCAAATTTCTTGGCCACCTTCCGGGGCCGGGAAAGGCAGGTTCAACTTCCTGCACGCTGGGCAAAGGCACGCCTTGGCATGCGAAGCGCGAAAAAAATCTTACATGTCGGCGCATTGCACCTGAACACTACGCGCAGACACGCCTTGGCACGCCTCATGCATTAAACAAGACATCCTTCCTTTCTTTGCATGACGCAGAAATCGGCTTGCGGGCGGTCCGCAAGCCGTTCTGCGTTTTAGCCCCCCCACACGTGGTGAGTGCCCGCTTTTCAAGCCGAGCGCTCTGGGATATCCGTCAGGCAGACGGACACACTCTGCCCGCGCCCCGCGCGGCACACCCGGCCACACCATGGGATTCTTCAACGGCGGAAAGCCCCGTGCCCCCGCCCCTTCCGCAGTCGCCCACAAGGCAGGTCCCGCGCCGCGTCCGGCCCAGCCCGGCCCTGGCTCCGGATCGGTGCGCGAAGCGAATGACGCAGCACGCCCCGGCCCTGCCGGGGTGGACACCCCTGCCGCGTGGGCGGAAGCGGAGTTGGCCCGGCGCTTTGCCCATGTGGACCTGACCCATCCGCTGCTGGCCGAACTGGCGGGCTGGGCACGCGCACGCCTGCTGCGCGATGGGCAGCCGGACACGCCCCGCACTGTCCGGAATCCTTCCGGCACCTCCACAGGTACATCCACGGACACATCCGCCGTGCCGCGCCCCACCTCACTTCACGCGGACGCGCCCTCGCTGGCCGCGCTGCTGGCCCGCCGACCGGCCCTGACCACCCCGCCGGAAGTGGTGCAGCGCCTGAGCGCGCTGGTGACCTCCGACGACGCCACCCCCGACGACGTGGCGCGCGTCATCCAGCACGACACCTACCTGACCGCCGCCGTGCTGCGCATCGCCAACAGCCCGCTGCACGCCCCGCTGGTGCCGGTGGAAACGGTGCAGCGCGCCGTGTTGCTGCTGGGCATGCGCCAGATTCTCAGCCTGGTCACCGCCGCTTCGCTGATGCGCCTGATGACCCCGCGCGACGTGGCTGCCCGGCGCACCTTCTGGCGCCACGCCGCATGTGCGGCCACGGCGGCTCGCGCCCTGGCCGTGGCCTGCGGCGGG
>NZ_VSMK01000251.1 GCF_011682075.1 Nitratidesulfovibrio liaohensis | reverse complement strand
GCGCCACCACCAGCGCCCCGCGCGCGGGGTTGTAGGCGCCGCCGCGCGGCGCGCCCCCCTGTGCCGGGTCTTCGGGAATCACGTCGGTGCCGTACAGGGCGTCGTACAGGCTGCCCCAGCGAGCGTTGGCGGCGTTCAGGGCGTAGCGGGCATTGGTGATGGGCACCACCAGTTGCGGCCCGGCCACCAGGGCGATTTCCGGGTCCACGCCTTCGGTGGTCACGGCAAAGTCCGGTCCTTCGGGCATCAGGTAGCCGATGGAGCGCAGAAAGGCCTCGTAGGCGGCACCATCGTGCGGCGCGCCCCGCCGCTCGCGGTGCCAGGCGTCGATGGCTTCCTGTAGGTCGGCCCGTTTCGCCAGCAGGGCGCGGTTCCTGTCGGCCATGGTTTCCACCATGTTCTCGAGGGCCGACCAGAACCTGTCGGGGTCCACGCCGGTGCCCGGCGCGATGTCGCGGACGATGACGTCATACAGCGGCGCTGCGATCTGCAAGCCACCCACCTGAACACGCTGCGTCATGTTGTGCTCCTGTACGTTGGCGGAACGGAACGGATCCGGTACTGGCCGGAAACGGCCATGCGCGGCATGAACCGGCGCAGGCGGACGACAGCCGGGCGGGGCCACCAGCCCCTGCCCGCGCGGGTCCGATGCCGCGCGCGGCAACGCGGACATCTGCCCTATTTTCAAGGATACCCGGCCAGCCCGCCCAATGCAACGCCCCGGCGCTTCCGCCGGGTTCCGCACCAGTGCGTGGGGGGGCTGACAGGAAGCGCAACCCGCTTGTGACCCAGGTCACCGACATGCGCGCCGCCCGCACGAATAATGATTGCACGGACACCGGCATCCGGTGTAGCGCTGCCTTCTGGCGGCATGTCCGCCCACAGCGGAATCATTCGAAAAAAACGGCGCACCACGCGCCACCACGGCTTCTCCCTCCGCATCCGCGCCACCGCGCCCGCCGGATGGGACACACCATTGCGTACCGCAGCAAGAGGGGCTTTGATGCGTAACGTCAGAATCGGCACCCGTCTCGTTTCCTGCTTCATCTTCGTCGCCTTGCTGTCCATGGGCCTCGGCATCACGGGCTACGTCAGCATGCGCGAGCAACTGGCCGCGCAGACGGAACTGTCCGACGTGTACCTGCCCGGCATAGAGGCGCTGGCCCAGGTGCGCTTCAACCTGCGCAACATTACGGTGGCCCACCGCACCCTGCTCATCCCCGACCTGACCGACCGGGCCCGCCAGTACACGAACCTTGCGGACGCCGTGGCAGCGTACAAATCGAGCATTGCCCGGTACGAGGCCATCGAGCACGGCGCCTCCGAACAGGCCGAATGGCGCGAGTTCCTGAACAGCCTTGCCGTGTTCGAACGCGACATGGCCGATGCCGTCGCCCTCATCGGCGCCTGGGAACGCAACCCCTCGGGCGAGGCGGCCCACGACAAGGCCGCCGCCCTCGTGCTGGGCCCTGCCACGGAGCACAGCCGCGTGCTGTTCAAGGAACTGGGCGACGTCATCTCCGTGAACATGGCTACGGCCAAGGTCCAGCAACAGGCCGCCACCCGGACAGCCGCCGGGCGGCGCACGGTGATCTCGGTGCTGATGGTGGCCGTGCCCGCCCTGGCATTGCTGGCGGGCGTGCTGCTGACCGTCTCCATCGTAAGGCCTCTGCGGCGGGGGGTGGTGTTCGCCTCTGCCGTGGCCGAAGGGCGGCTGGACGCCCGGCTGGACATCGACCAGCGCGACGAGGTGGGCCAGTTGGCCGACAGCCTGCGCACCATGGTGGGCAACCTGAAGTCCAAGATCGGCGAGGCGGAAGCCGCCACCCGCGACGCCGGGGCAGAGGCGGAGCGCGCCCGCGCGGCCATGGCCCAGGCGGAAGAAGCCACCCGCCGCGCCCAGTCGGCCCGGCGCGAGGGCATGCTTGCCGCCGCCGGGCAATTGCAGGGCGTGGTGGAAGTGGTAGGGTCCGCATCCGAACAGCTTTCCGCCCAGATCGGCCAGTCCACCCAGGGCGCGGCGGTGCAATCGCAGCGCGTGGCCGAAACAGCCGCCGCCATGGAAGAAATGAACGCCACCGTGCTCGAGGTGGCCCGCAACGCCTCGCAGGCGGCGGACACCGCCGAGCGCGCCAGACAGAAGGCCGATACCGGCGCCGCAGTGGTGGGCCGGGTGGTGGAGGAAATCGGCACCGTGGAACGCCAGGCCGTGGCCCTGAAGGACGACATGGCCGACCTTGGCCGCCAGGCCGACGGCATCGGCAAGATCATGAACGTGATTTCGGACATCGCGGACCAGACCAACCTGCTGGCGCTGAACGCCGCCATCGAGGCGGCGCGCGCCGGGGACGCCGGACGCGGCTTTGCCGTGGTGGCCGACGAAGTGCGCAAACTGGCCGAAAAGACCATGCAGGCCACCCGCGAGGTGGGCGAGGCCATCACCGGCATCCAGCAGGGCACCCGGCGCAACGTGGAACACGTGGAGCGCGCCGTGGCGTCCATCGAGGAGGCCACCGGCCTTGCGGGCAGTTCCGGCGAGGCGCTGCGCGAAATCGTGACCCTGGTGGAACAGGCCACCGACCAGGTGCGCTCCATCGCCACGGCCAGCGAGCAGCAGTCCGCCGCCAGCGAGGAAATCAACCGCGCCGTGGACGAGATCAACCGCATCTCGGGCGAAACCACGGACGGCATGCACCAGTCGGCCCGCGCGGTGGAGGAACTGGCAACCCAGGCCCATTCGCTGCGCAAGCTCATAGAGCGCATGCAGCACGACGAGGCATAACCCACCGCCACACCCATCACGCAGGGGGGCGGGACGCACGGCACGGGCCGGACGTCCCGCCCCTTTCGCGTGCCCGCAGCCGTGTGCCGGTTTTGCGCCCGATCTGCACCCGATCAGCACCTGGCCGTCGACCGCCGGGGAGGATACGCGCGTGCGGGCAGTTGCGCATGAGAATCACGGGGGAGCGGTTGCCTTTCTTTCGATGATAATTAATTTCATTTATGACCCGACAGACCGCGTCCGGCACGGACCGCGACGAACGTGCGGGCCCCCGGCGGGTGAAAGCACTCCCACCGGTGAAGACAACGGAGGAACCGCCATGAAACTGGACGCACTGCACCCCCGGAACTGGTTCCGCAAGGGTGCCGAACGCGACGACGCCGGTTCCGACCGGCGTGACGACGGCAGCCTCGTGGCGCCCATTCCCTTCGACGTGGAATGCGCCAGCGAGGAGGAAAAGCTGCGCAGGCTGATGCAACTGGCCGGGGCAGAGGAGCTGATGTACGAAGTTCTGCCCGACCAGTCCCCCGAATGCGGCTTTGACGACACCCGCCGCCTGGACGTGGATATTGCGGTGGAAAACGACACCTACGTGGTCGTGGCCGACGTGCCCGGCCTCTCGCGCATCGAGGACAACGGCATGGGCGACGGTGACGCCGCCGACCTGCACGTGAAGGCCGAGGGCAACCGGTTGTCCATCACGGGCCGCACGCGATCCTCCTCGCGCGACAAGGGCCGGGGCTGGCACCGCATGGAACGGCAGCCCGGCAGCTTCAGGCGCATTCTGGTGCTGCCGGACGACGCGGTGCCCGAGGCCCTTTCCGCCTCGGTCAACGACGGCGTGCTGACCGTCAGCATCCCCCGCGCCTCGTCCGAGGAATGCGTGTGGGTGCCCGGTGAAGCGCCCCGCGCCGGTTGCCACGCCTGAACCAGCCGCCACCCCCACGTCTGGAAGAATGCCTCCACCTGGCGCAAGCAAGGCATGTCACCTGACGTCAGGAAGGCAGTCACCTGACGTCAGGAAGGCAGTCACCTGACGTCAGGAAGGCAGTCACCTGACACGGCAACCCCGAACGCACGCCGCGCACCGCCCGCCGGGACGCACTGGCACCCCGGCGGCACCGCGTACCGCATCGCCCCGTATTCACGGAAGCCGTTCCGGGTTCCGGCTCGGGGCATCGACGACTCGCCACAGCCGACGGCGGAGGGGCCACCCTCCGCCGTTTTCCGCATCCCGCGCCCGTTCCCGCTCCGGGCGGC
>NZ_VSMK01000250.1 GCF_011682075.1 Nitratidesulfovibrio liaohensis | reverse complement strand
GGGCACGGCGCCCGTGCCGCGCACGAAGGCGCGGGTAAGCAGCAGCATGGCCAGCACGGCCAGCCGGTCGCGCTCAAGGCGGCTCACCCGCCCGGCGCGCAGGTGCTTTTCGAAGGTGGGGGCGTTCTGCACCGCGTGGCACACCTCCACGCCGAACAGCACCACCGCCCATGAAACGTACAGCCACATCAGGAACAGCGGTACCTGCGCAAAGCTGCCGTAGATCAGCCCGTAACTGGCAAAGCGGGCCTGCCAGGCCATGTAGGCGTACTCCGCGCCCTGCCAGGCCATGGCCGCCAGCAGCGCCCCTGCCATGGCCGCGCGCGGGTGCACCCGGGTGTTGGGAATGTACGAGTACAGGAACAGCAGCACCACGAAGACCATGAACAGCGGCACCAGCTTGAGCAGCAACAGGTAGGCCGCGCCCACCGGAGCCACTTCCAGCAGCCTGCCCAGCAGCCTGCCGCTGCGCAGGCTGGCGCCCAGGGTGACGGCGGTGGCCATCAGCAGGGGGCAGACCAGCATCACCGAAAAGAAGTCGGTGAACTTGCGCCATGGGCTGCGGCCCTGACGCACCTTCCAGATGGCGTTGAACGAACGCTCGATGTTGGCCATGAGCATGCCCGCCGTCACCAGCAGAAAGGCCGCGCTCACCGCGCCCATGCGGCCCGCGCTGGTGCGTTCCACGTATTCCAGGATGCGCGCCACCGTGTCCGGGTTGCCCGCCGCAAGGCGCAGCAGCAACATCTGGGTGACCTCTGCGTTGTGCACCCCAAGGCCCTTGGTGATGGAAAACACCACGGCCAGAAACGGCACCATGGACAGCACGAAGGTCATGGTCAGGGCAGATGCGCGCAGCAGGCACTGGTCGTCCACGAAGCCCAGCGCCGCCAGAAAGGCGCGCCGCAGCAGCCACACCAAGCCGCGCCGGGCGGCCGGGGCAGTTTCGGCGCGCTCGAGCCATACGTCGCTGGTCACGTAACGGCGCACGCGTCGGGCGCGGTCGCGCAGGGTGGGTCCGTGCATCCGGCCTCCGTGGGTTTCGGGGGGGGCGGGCGGAAGGCAATGCGGGCGGGGGCGCGGCAGCCCCTTGCCATGGGCCGGGTCTGTTCGTACCATGGCTGCATGCAAGCGTATCAGACCGGGACCGATGCAGGCAATGACGCGGCGCAGGCCGGGTGTGTGCTCCATGCCCCCCATTCCGCCCGATCGCTCCGGACTCTTTCATCACCAGCCGCCGCGCGGCCTTGTGACAGAGAGCCCGGGGGCAGCGGAGGTGACATGGGCGGTTCCGGTCGCGCGGTCTTGTGGCGCGTGCTGGCATCCGCCGCGCTGTGCGCCCTGTTGCTGACGGGGTGCAGCGGCACCCGGCAGGGCACCGCCCCGGAAAGTGCGGTCACCACGCCGCCCCCCGCCGAGGTGCGCGTGGAATCCGCAGCGTCCACTCCCGACAATTCCCACGCATCCGACAGGCCCGCCGCCTGCTGGAACCCCCTGCTGGGCCGTCTGGCTGCCGACGGCGTGTCCGGCGGGCGCATCGACGCGTTGTTCGTCCAACTGGGCGATGCGGTTTCGCCAGACCCCATGGGCCGCAAGGTCAAGGAACTGTACACCACCAAGTTCCTGCGGCCGGAGCCGCAACCCGTGCCGCCCGGCCAGAAGCCCAGGCCCGCGCGCCCGCCCATGTACCCCGGCGTGGTCACCGACGAGAACGCGGCCAAATGCCGCGCCTTCCTGACGGAGAACGCCCGCTGGTTCTCGCTGGCGGAATCGCGCTTCGGCGTGCCGCGTGAAGTGGCGGTGTCGCTGCTGTTCGTGGAAACGCGCCTGGGCACGGCCCTGGGCAAGGGCAACGCCTTCCGCAATCTGGCCGCCATGGCTGCGGCGGACACACCGGACATGGTGCCCGGCTACATCGCCGCGCTGCCCGGCGCGGACGGCAACCTGGACTGGATTTCGCTGCGCATGCGGCAGAAGTCCGACTGGGCCTACCAGGAACTGAAGGCCCTCATCCGTCACGCCGACGCGCTGGGCCAGGACCCGCTGACCATGCCCGGCTCCATCTACGGGGCCGTGGGCATCTGCCAGTTCATGCCCAGCAATATTCCGGCCTACGGCGTGGACGGCGACGGCGATGGCCGCGTGGACCTGTACACGGTGGGTGACGCGGTGTTCAGCCTGTCCAACTATCTCGACAGGCATGGCTGGCAGCCCGGCATGCGGCGCGATGCGCGCTACAACGTGCTGAAGCGCTACAACAACAGCGCGGCCTACGCCAACACCATCCTGGCCCTGGCCGACAAGGTGGCGGGCAAGCCCGCCCAATCCGCCCAGCCCACAAAGGCCGCCCAGCCCGGCAAGCCCGCGCAGCCAGGGACCGCAAAGCACAAGGCACCGGCCAGCCCCGCGCAGCCCGTCCCCCCGCACTCCCCCGGGGCGTCCGCAACCGCCTCGGCTGCGCAGTAGCCTGCCATGCGGCGTTGTTCGCACTTCTTTCGTCCCTTTTTGCCCCCCCCACTATTATTTGCCGGACGCGGTGTTGGGCGCACTGTTCCACTTTCTTCCGCGCTGTTTCGCTTTCATCCGTTCCATCCGCGTTCATCCGCTTTCATCTGGGACAGCGGTGTTCCCGGCATGCAATTCCCCGGCCCTTTGGTCTGGCGGTTGGACCCTGCCTTGCCGTTTTTTTTTGATGCATCGCGTGTCGCGTAGCGGCAGAGTAATAATGGCGGGCCGATGGCCCGGGGGTTAGCTTCGGGCATCGCCGCCCCAAGGAGGCCCGATGCTCGCCGACCCACTCCCAGAATCCCCGCCCCCCGGGCGATCGCCGTCACCCGCGCCCGTGATGCCCGACTCCCCGCCGGACACCGCGCCTGATGCGGACGAAGCCTCTTCTCTGGCCCTCTCCGTTCCCTTCGAGTCCCTGACCCCATTGCGCGGCATGCTGCTCGCTCTGTTGCTGCCTCTGGCGGCCTTGGCCCTGCAATGGACGTTGTGGGACTACATTCGGCCATATGTGTGGTTTCTGTTCTATCCCGCCGTATTCTTCGCCTCGTGGGCTGGTGGGCTGGCGGGCGGGACGGCTGCCACATTGTTCTCGGCCCTGCTGGTGCTCTTTTTCTTCATTCCGCCCACCTTCTCTTTCATGGTGGCGGAACCGGCGGGCGTGGTCTCCGTAGCCATGTTTCTGGGGATGGGTTTACTGTTCAGCCTGGGGAACCAGCACTCGCGTGATGCCATCCGCCGTGCCGCCGGAGCGCTGCGCCGACAGCAGGCCGAGTGTGCCGAAGCGGAAGAGGCCAACGCGCGGTTGCGCATGGCCAATGCCGAGCTTGCCGCCCGGTGCGCGCGTGCCGATGAACTGGACGCCCTGAAGACCCGTTTTTTCGCCAACATCAGCCATGAACTGCGCACGCCACTCACCTTGTTGCTGGGGCCGCTGGAACGGCTGCTGGCCGAAACGCCCGAGGGCGACGGGCACCGCAACGCGCTGTCCACCATGCTGCGCAACGCCCGGTTGCTGCACCAGCATGTGGACGACATGCTGGACCTTTCGCGCGTGGATGCCGGGGCCATGCAACCGCGCCACGCAGAGGCGGACCTGTCCGCGCTGACGCGGACCATCTGCGCCTATTTCGATACGCTGGCCGACCAGCGCGGCATTCGGTACGGGGTGCAGGCCCCACTGCGTCTCGATGCGCAGGTGGACACGGACAAGTACCGCCGCATCCTGCTCAACCTGCTGTCCAACGCCTTCAAGTTCATCCCGGACGGGGGCAGCGTTTCCGTGACCCTGGAACGCCAGGGCGGCGAGGCGCTGCTTTCGGTGAGCGACGACGGGCCGGGCGTGCCCGCACACCTGCGCGACGCGGTGTTCGAGCGCTATCGCCAGAGCGGCGAGGGGGCGCGGGGGCTGCATGGCGGCAGCGGTCTCGGGCTGGCCATCGTCAAGGAATTCGCTGAACTGCACGGCGGCTCCGCCAGCGTCGGGCAGGGGGCCGAGGGCGGGGCGCTGTTCCTGGTGCGGCTGCCGCTGACCGCGCCCCCGGGCGTGGAG
>NZ_VSMK01000249.1 GCF_011682075.1 Nitratidesulfovibrio liaohensis | reverse complement strand
CGTCCTCGCCCGCGCGGGGGGCGATGCAGGCGCGCAGCCCCCCGGCGGAAATGTCCACAAGGCCCGGCTGCGGGTCTGCCACGGATTCCGGCACCGGGCCTGACGAGGCCTGAGGCGCCTGCGCGGGCTGCCCTTCTGCCGCAAGCAGGCACAGGGTAGGCACGCCGGCAATGCGCAGATACCCTTCCAGCGCCGCCAACGGCAGCGGGCCGTCGTCGGGGGCTTCGTCACGCCACATTTCCAGCAGGCCCACCAGTTCCGGCACCGGGCGCACCCGCACGCTGCGGCGGCGCTGGCCCGACTCGATGGCGGCGGGCTTTTGCAATTCCACGATCAGCCCGGTGGACAGGGCGCGGATGTCGAGAATGCGCGAGGCGAACATGTAATGCTGTTCCGTGCGCTGGGGGGCCATGGCCACGATGCGAAAGTAGCATTCCACCGTCTGCCCCTTCCACGCCGAGGAAAGTCGCACCCCGCTGGACATGTCGATGAGCAGCGTGGGACCTTCGTACGATTCGATGAGCCCCGGCAGCGAATGCTGCTTGCCGTCGCGGGTGCGCACCACCACGTAAAATCGCGCCCGGCGGTCCGCCGCAAGGCGCAGTTGCTGGAACACCAGATTCGCCGCGTGTTCCTCGTCCTTCTTGCCGAACAATGCCATTGATGCTCCTGCGACATGCCCTGGCGCGTGACATGCCCCGAATGATCGTGCGTCCGTTATGTATCGCTCGCGGCGGCCTGAACTCCCCCGAGCGGGGCCATGCCCCTGCGCCACGCGTTCATGAGCACTGCCCCGGAAGCCGCCATGCGTCAAGGGCAACCGCTGCCCAACGGGGGCCGGGGGACGGGGGCCGGTGCAGCGCCACTCCGCACCCGGCAAAATCCGCCGCCGCGCCGCGCGCATGCAACGCCGGTGCCGTGGCCGGGCCATGCCGCCGGTGCCGACCACCCCGTCATTACCCGACTGCCCCGCCGGAGCCTGGCGGCATCCGCATCGCCACAGGCGCACGGCTACACTCCGTGTGGACGTTCGTATTGCCACAGATCCGGGTCGGCACGGTGACGGCGGCCTTCCCGTCGGTTCCCTGCCCTGACGTTCGATACCCTTGGCCCGCTCACCTGCCCTTGGCGCAACCCCTCGCATGCATGGTCCATTCCCCGCCAGGCCCCGCCATCCGTGAATTTTTCGCACTGTGCTTGACACATCCCCCCTGGCCTGCCAAAATCGATCATAAACATACTGAACGATTTTTCGGGGGCCCCATGTTCTTTCAGGGCAAGGACTACATCCGTCCGTCCAAAAAGCTGCGCCTGCTGTCCGTGGTGCAGGCGCTGACCGAAAACGAACGGCTCAGCCAGACCCAGCTGGCCCGGTTCAGCCGCACCAGCAGCGCCATGGTCAACCAGTACCTGGCGGAACTGCACCGCGAGGGCATGGTCCAGTTCGCCCCGGTGAACCGCAAGAGCTTTGCCTACCGGCTTACCGACAAGGGGCAGGAGGCCCGGCGCAACATGATGGAGCAGTACTGCGCCGAGATGGTGCGCGGGTTCGCCTCCATCAAGGAACTGGTGCGGCGGCGGCTGGAACCGCTGGCGGAACGGCGCGCGCACGGTGCACCCCTGCACACCGCATCTTTGCGGATTGCCCTCTTCGGCGCCGCCGAAACGGGCGAAGTGGTACTGGCGGCGCTGGAAGGCACCCCCTTCGAGGTGGCCCTGGTGGTGGACAACGATGCCGCCAAGCACGGCACCCCCTTCCACGGGCACACCGTGCAGCCCCCGGCGGCCCTGCTGGCAGCCCCCGGCCAACTGGCCGTGGACGCTGTGGTGGTGTCCTCGTTCGCGCATCAGCGCACCATCCAGCAACAGCTGCTGGCCATGCCCGGCATGCCCGAATCGGCGCGGGAGGTCGTCGTGCTGTTATGAACGCACCCGCCAACATTGCGGGCGGCACCGCCGCCCCCTGCATCACTCTGGCCTCCGGCAGGCGCATCGGCCCCGGCTGCCCGTGCTTCGTCGTGGCCGAGGTGGGCAACAACCACCAGGGCGACATGGACACCGCCCGGCGCATGGTGCGCGAGGCCGCCCGCGCCGGCGCCGATGCCGTGAAGTTCCAGAAGCGCGACACCTCCGCCCTGCTCACCACCGAGGGGGCGCGCGCCGCCTACGGCGGCCCCAACAGCTTCGGCACCACCTACGGCGAACACCGTGACGCGCTGGAACTTTCCGCCGCCCAGTTCGCGGAACTGAAGCAACTGGCCGAATCGCTGGGCATGGTCTTTTTCGCCTCCGCCTGGGACGCGCCCAGCCTTGCCGTGCTGGCCGACCTGAAGGTGGAACTGCTGAAGGTCTGCTCCGCCGACGTGGTCAACGTGCCCATGCTGCGCCGGATGGCCGCGCTGGGGCTGCCGGTGGTGCTGTCCACGGGCATGAGCACCCTTGCGCAGGTGGACCGGGCCGTGGCCGAGCTTTCCGCCGGGCGAGGCGGCGTGGTGGTGCTGCACTGCAATTCCAGCTACCCCTGCGACGAGGCGGACATCGCCCTGCCGGTGATGGACGAACTGGCCCTGCGCTACGGCCTGCCCGTGGGCTATTCCGGCCACGAGCGGGGCCTGGGCCCCAGCGTGGCCGCCGTGGCGCGCGGGGCGTGCCTGGTGGAACGCCACTTCACCCTTGACCGCAGCCAGCGCGGCACCGACCATCAGGCCTCGCTGGAACCGGACGACCTGGCGATGCTGGTCCAGTTGATCCGCGAGGTGGAGCGGGCCATGGGCGTGACCGAAAAGCGCGTCACCCAGCACGAGGCGGCCATGGCCGTCAAGCTGCGCAAAAGCCTGGTGGCCGCGCGCGACCTGGCGGCGGGCACCGTGCTGGCCCCGGACGACCTGACCGTGAAAAGCCCCGGCGACGGCCTGTCGCCGGAACTGTGGGACGCGGTGATCGGCAATTCCCTGACCGTGGACCTGCCGCGCGACGGGCAGCTTTTGCCCGTCATGCTGGCCATGCCGGTGCAGACGGGCGAGCCGGACACTCCGGATGCCCCGCCCGCGGCAGGGTCTGTGTCCGGGGCCGAGCCTGAAATCCGCCGCAAGGCCGGGGCCGCGTGATGCGCGTCGTCCATTTCGCCATCACCCCGCTGGCGGGGGCGCCGTTGCGCCTTGTCCGGGCGCTGAACGCCCACCTGCCCGGCTGCACGGCTCGGCTGGTGGACCTGACGCGCTACGGCAGCGAGGACTTCGGGCAGGACGTGGTGTTCGACGAAACGCCAGGCCTTGCCCGCGAACTGGCGGAAGCAGCCGACATCCTGCACTTCCACAATTATCTGGACCTGGATTCGCGCCACTTCGCGCCCATCGATTTCCGGGCGCTGGCGGAAAAGGACACGTTGGTGATCCGCCAGTTCCACAGCGAGCCGGGGCTGGTGGCGGGCCGCATGGGCATCACCCCCGCCGCGCTGCTGGCCCAGCCCATCCCCGCGCTGGTGGTGGGGCAGTTCCAGGAACGCTGCTACCCCCGCGCACGGGTGGTGCCCAATCCCCTGCCCATCCACGATGCGGACCACCTGCCGCACGACCCGGCCCTGCACGGCCCGCTGCGCCACGACGTGTTCCTGTCGCCCACCCGGCTGCATTCGGCCTGGGCCGACCGCTGGAACACCAAGGCCCGGCCAGAGGCCGAGGCCGCCGTGCGCGCCGCCTGCCTGCCGCGCGGGGCAAGCTGGCATCTGGTGCACAAGACGCCGCTGGCCGCCACCCTTGCCGCCAAGCGGCTGTCCCGCATCGTGGTGGACGACCTGATCACCGGCAGCTGGCACCTGACCGGGCTGGAAGGGCTGGCCCAGGGCAAGCCGGTGCTGGCCCATCTGGATGGCCGCTGCCGCCGGGTGCTGGCGCGCATGGCGGAAACCGAGGCCTGCCCGTTCGTCGACGTGCGGCTGGAGGATGCCGCCCACGTGCTGGGGTATCTGCTGGACCATCCTGCAGACGCGCAAGAGGTCGGCCGCGCCGCGCGGGCCTGGATGGAGGCCCACTGGCGGCCGGAGCGCATCGCCGCCGCCTACGGCG
>NZ_VSMK01000248.1 GCF_011682075.1 Nitratidesulfovibrio liaohensis | reverse complement strand
ACCCCCGCACGCCGCTGGCCCGGCTGGCCCTGCTGGTCGGGGTGGGGGCGCTGGCCTGGGCCTCGCACGCCTATGCCGCCTTTGCGGAGCGCTACTACGGGGTGCGGGTGACCGAGACGCCGTACAACCACATCCGGGTCTACGACGCCACCCAGGCCGGGCGGCCCCTGCGCCTGCTGGCCACGGATCCGGGCCGCTACCAGTCCGCCGCCTACCCTGACGACATGGCCGAACTGGCCCTGCCATACACCCGCTTCTACGCCTTGGGACCGGCGCTGGTGCCCGGTGCGCGCCGGGTGCTCATGCTGGGCGGCGGCGGGTATTCCGTGCCCAAGTGGCTGCTTTCCGGGCGGGCCGGGCTGAACGCGGAGACGTTGCGAGTGGACGTGGTGGAACTGGACCCCGGCATGACCGGGGTGGCCCGCCGCCACTTCGGCCTGGCGGACGATGCGCGGCTGCACATCTTTCACGAGGATGCGCGGGCCTTCCTGAACCGGAGGGCGCAGGCAGGGCAGCGTGCCGGGATTGCGGATGCCGGAGCCGGGGCGGTTGCGGCGGGCCGTGGCGGCGCCGCCGGGAATGGGGACGGAGCGGCCCGCTACGACCTGATCTTCACCGACATTTTCAACTCGTACTATTCCGTGCCCTTCCACGTGGGCACCGTGGAGGCGGCCCGGCGCATGCACGCGCTGCTGGCCGACGACGGGGCCGTGGTCATGAACATCATCTCCGCTGCCGGGGGCGAGGACGGGCGGCTGTTCCGGGCCATCCGCGCGGCGTTCGCCGCCTCGTTCGCGGATGTGCGGGTGTATGCCGTGGCCACCGCCGATTCCGTGGACTATGTGCAGAACCTGATGCTGGTGGCCCGCCCCGTGGCGGGGCTGCCGGAAACGCCCGCCGGTGCGCTGCCGCCGGACGTGCGCGAAATGCTGGCCCGGCGGCTGGAACTGCCCGCCAGCGACGACGTGCCCCCGCTGACCGACGAATACGCCCCGGTGGAGCGGTATGCGTTGGGGCTGGTGCGCTGGCGGTAGGGTGAGTCCCGGTCCCGAAGCCTCCCTCGGTGATCGGACCGTTTTCACATCCCGCCTGTGCTGCACGTGCCGGCCAATCTCGCCTCGTGCCCCGTCATTGAGTGGAGCAGGCCGATTGCCCGCCGTCATTACGGCCTTGCATCGTCCGCGCGATGCGTTATCCTGAAAGCTGGTTGCGTTCACCCGACGTCTCGAAGCCCAAGGAGCCTCACCATGCATCTCCGTACCCGCACCGCCCGCCCTCGCGCCGTGGCCCTTGCCGCCGCCCGCGACGACACCTTTTTCACTGCCCTGCTGGCCTCCGTTGTGCTGCTTCTGCTGCTGGGCATGCTGGCCCTTGCCGCGCCCGCGCGCGCCGACGACAGCGAGGTGGGCTGCGTGACCACCGAATGGAAGCTGCTGGGCGCCAACCATCAGGTGTGCGTCTTCGCCTTCCAGGATCCGCGCATTCCCGGCGTGTCGTGCTTCATCAGCCAGGCCAAGACCGGCGGCATCAGCGGCAGCCTGGGCCTGGCGGAAGACCCGTCCAACTTCTCCGTTTCGTGCAGCCAGACCGGCCCCATCACCATTCCGGACAAACTGCCCGCCAAGGAAAACGTGTTCAAGGAATCCACCTCGGTGTTCTTCAAGGCCACGCGGGTAACCCGGCTGTGGGACAAGGATCGCAATACCCTGGTCTACCTGGCGGTAAGCCGCAAGATCATCGACGGCTCCCCGTACAACTCGGTGTCCACGGTGCCGGTGCGTCCGTAGGTGGCCCGCAGGGGGCACGCCAGCGCCTTCAGCATTCCTCCCGGGGTTCCCGTCCCGTTTTTCTGCCCGGCATGACTGCAAGGCCCGTCGCAATCGCGGCGGGCCTTTGTGCTGCCAGAAGCTGTCTGGCGGAAGCTGTCTGCCAGAAGCGGTCTGGCAGAAACTGTCCGGCAGGGGCTGTCCGGGCATGCCAGGCCCCGGGGGTGAATCAGGGGTTTGCCCACATTGCGGCGGGTGCGCTATGCTGTGAGGCGGGGATGGCCGAATCACGCCCGGTGCCGCGCACACGGGCATGGAGGTAGCCGGATGCAGGACATGTACGGGATGCGGGCCGCGTCCATGAAGGTTTTGACCATGTCGTGCCTTGCCGTGGCGGTTCTCTGGTGGGCCGTGGCGGCGCGGGCGGGCAGCGTCAGTGACTATGCCGGGGACATGGTGTCGCTGGACGCGGCGGGCAAGGTGGAGAACACCAGCCGCCTGTTCTTTTCCGGCGGCAAGATGCGCGTGGAGATACCCGCGCAAGAGGACATGGGACCCATGGTGCTGATCCTGCGGCCTGATCGCAAGGTGCAGTGGATGGTCGATGTGGAGGCCAGGACATACTTCGAGCAGCCGCTGGACGAGAAGGCCCTCGCCGACATGAACCGGAGCGGTGCACCTGCCATGCCCATGGGCGAGAGCAGCGTGAAGGAAGAACCGCTGGGCAGCGAAAAGGTGAACGGCTACGACACGCGCAAGAAGCGGGTCACCGTCACCTCCAGGATCATGGGCCATGCCCGGACCACGGTGTCCACGGTGTGGACGGCCGACGAGTTCGACGTGCCCCTGCGGGAGCGCGGCGAAACGGGCGAAACCGAGGAGTTCCGCAATATCAAGGTGGGGGCGCAGTCCGCCGCACTGTTCGAGGTGCCCAAGGGGTACACCCGGAGCAAGAACATGCCCGGCATGCCCGATATGAAAGACATGCCAGACATGAAGAACATGCCGGACATGAAGACGCTGGAAGGCATGGGCATGCCGCCGGGCATGAAACTGCCGGGGCAATAGCCGCAAGAGGCGAAGAGAAGACAACAACAAGGGCCGGGCATGAAAATGTCCGGCCCTGCGTGATGTATGGCGGTCGGTATCCGGCAGTCGGCACCCGGTGGTGCGTTCTGCGGCCACGCCCGACGGGATGGCGTGCCCTAGCGGGCTTCCATCACCAGGATGCGCGTGCGCCCGGTGTCGGACTCGCGCACGGTGATCTCCACGGTGCGGGCGTTGTTCTTCACGGCGTCCACCATCAGTGTGGCCGTCTCCTTGGTGTCGCAGTCGAACACGTCGATGATCTCGCCGCGCATGGGCACGGCATCCACGTCGACTTCCACGAGGTGGCCCGTTTCGGTGTCGAAGCCGTCCCACGCCATGGCGGCGCAGGGCAGGGTCAGGGACAGCAGCGCGGCCAAGGCGAACGGGCGGACGAGCGGGCGGATGGTGTTCTTCATCCGGCCCGTGTAGCAGAGCCGGAAGAGAGCGGCAAGTGCGTATTTTGCCGGGTGATTACGGCAGCATCCCGAGGAATTCTCCGTATCCTTCGGCCTGCATGGCCTCTCGCGGGACAAAGCGCAGCGCGGCCGAGTTCATGCAGTAGCGCAGCCCCGTGGGGGCCGGGCCGTCAGGAAAGACATGGCCCAGATGCGACCCGGCAATGCGGCTGCGCACCTCGGTGCGCACCATCCACAGGGTGCGGTCCACGTGTTCGGTCACCGCCTCCGGGGCCACGGGCCGGGTAAAGCTGGGCCAGCCGGTGCCCGAATCGTACTTGTCGGACGAAAGGAACAGCGGCTCGCCCGACACCACGTCCACGTAGATGCCCGGGCGCTTTTCATCCCAGTATTCGTTGTGGAAGGCGCGTTCGGTACCTTCCTTCTGGGTGACCTCGTATTGCAGGGGGGTGAGGCGGGCGCGCAGTTCCTTGTCCGCAGGCTTGGAAAAGCGCTGCCATGGTGCGGGTGTGGTCATGGGAGTCTCTCCCTTGATCCCGGATGCGTCATGCATGACGTTCGGGGAGTGTGCCGGAAGGGGGGCGGCATCGGTTGCGGTTGCACCGGATGCCGATGGGGACTGTTGCGCGGCCATGCCCGGCTGCCCGGCCAGCAGGGCGAACAGCAATACGGCCAGCAACAACCAGAGCAGATCGGGCAGGCCGTCGCGCATACGGATGCGGCGCTGGGCGGGGTGAGACGCGGCGGCGTCCGCCGCATCCTGGCCGGGGCAATGGCTCGGGACGCGCGGCAGGCGGGC
>NZ_VSMK01000247.1 GCF_011682075.1 Nitratidesulfovibrio liaohensis | reverse complement strand
GCGGGGGCCACGCGCGGGGTGGATTCCACCCGCGACGCGCACGCCGCCGCCGATTCCGCGCGGGCCTTGTCGCGCCGCCATCACTGCGTCACCGTGGTCAGCGGGCCGGTGGACTTGATCACCGACGGCGACGAGGTGGTGCTGGTCACCGGAGGGCACGAACTGATGCCCCGCGTCACCGGCATGGGGTGCACCGCCACGGTGCTGGTGGCAGCCCACGCCGCCGTGGCCGCCAGCCTGCTGGAGGGCGCGGTAAGCGGCATGGCCGCCATGTCAGCCGCCGGAAGCATGGCGGCGGAGCGTGCCGCCGGGCCGGGCAGCTTTGCCATGCACTTCATCGACGCCCTGTACGCCCTGTCGGAAGCGGACATTCGCGCCCGCGTGCGGGTGGGCCGTCCGTGAGCGCCTTGCGGCGGAATACGGATTACGGGGTGTACCTGGTCACCGACCGCACCCTGTGCCGGGGCCGTGCCCTGGCCGACGTGGTGGCGGCGGCGGTGGCGGGCGGCGTGACCGTGGTGCAACTGCGCGAAAAGCATGTGGACACGCGCGAGTTCGTGGAACTGGCTCGCGCGCTGAAGGGGTTGCTGGCCCCACGCGACGTGCCCCTGCTGATCAACGACCGGGTGGATGTGGCTCTGGCCTGCGGGGCCGACGGCGTGCACGTGGGCCAGGGCGACATGCATCCTGCCGACGTGCGCGCCCTGCTGGGGCACACGGCCCTTGTCGGGCTGTCCGTGGAGACCATGGAGCAGGTGCGCGAGGCCGAAGCGCTGGACGTGGACTACCTTGGGGTGAGCCCGGTGTTCGCCACGTCCACCAAGACGGATACAGCGCCGCCGTGGGGACTGGACGGGCTGGCCCGCCTTCGCGTGGCAACGGAGTGTACCCTGGTGGCCATTGGCGGCATCGGCGCGGCCAACGCGGAGCAGGTGTTGCGGGCCGGGGCAGATGGCCTGGCCGTGGTCTCTGCCCTGTGCGCGGCGGATGATCCGCAACGGGCGGCAGAAGAACTGCGTGGCGCGGTGCGCAGCGTGCGGGGCTGGTAGCGGATTCGGAATGGTCAGAAGGACTGGCTGGGCGGATGGCAGGGCGGCAATCGGTAACTGGCCGGACGTCGGACGTTGGCCGTACATCGACATATGCCCATGGTCCGGCTGGCTGGCCGGACTCTCCGATTGCCGACTGCCTGACTATCGGCGGGCGCGGCGGTCCGCAGGCGCATCAATGACGAAACAACGCAAGGAGGAGCCATGCGCATTGCCGTGGCGGCGGACGGGCCCCGGCCCGACAGCAACGTGGAGCCGGTGTTCGGGCGGGCGGAATGGTTCGTGGTGACCGATACGGAGACCGAGGGCGTCATTGCCGTGCGCAATGCGCACCGTGATGACCGTGAGGGCGCCGGGAGCTCTGTGGCGCAACTGCTGTCCGCCGCGCGGGCCACGGTGGTGCTGTGCGGCGAATGCGGCCCCAAGGCGCGCCTGGCCCTGGCCGATGCGGGCATAGAGGTACTGGCGGCCAGCAGCGGTCTGGTCAGCGAGGCAGTGGCCCGGTATCGGGAACTTGTCGGTAGCGTCCCGCAACAATAGCTGCTGTTTTTACAGAATGTTACGCGCACATCGGCGCGCGTCCAGGGGGTGCGGCGCATCGTGCGCGCGTACTACGAAAAGACGAATTGCTCCGTCTCCACGCCGCCGGTGTCCACGCCGAAGGCGCGCAGTTCATCCAGCACATGCTGCTGCATGGGGCCGGGGCCGCACAGATAGAACGAGGCCGTGGCCGATTGCACGTGGCGGGCCAGCATGTCCCGCGACAGGCGCCCTTTTTCGAAGAACACGGCGGGCAGTTCCGGGTCGGCGTAGTGGTGAGGATTGGTCTCGCGCGTCAGCACGTGCACCACGGTCAGGTCCAGCCGTCGGGTCATGGCTTCCAGTTCCTCGGCGGCAAAGGCGTCGCCATAGGTCTTGTTGGACCAGAACAGCACCACCCGGTTGGTTGCCCCTGCCTGGTCGAAGCTGCGCAGCACGCTGAGGAACGGGGTGATGCCCACCCCGCCCGCGATGAGCACGATCTGCTCCTGCCGTTCGATGTCGCGGCAGAACACCCCGTAGGGCCCGGCGCAGCGCACCTCGTCGCCGTCGCGCAGGCCCGGCACCAGTTCCGACGTGAAACGCCCCTTGCCCCGGATGGTCAGCCGCACCGTCTCGCCCGGCGCGGCGGCGATGGTGAAGGGGTGGGCATCGCTCCAGCCGTCCTCCTCCATCACCCGCAGGGTGGCGAACTGCCCCGGGCGGAAGCTGCGGAAGCGTTCGTCGTCACCCGTGTCGATGTACACGGAGGTGGTGTTGTCGTCCTCTCGCACGGTGCGCAGGATGCGCGCATTGCGGCTCTTGGGGGTGCTTGAATCGTCGCTCATGTGTCGCTCCCTTGGCGGTGCATGCGGTGCTGTGGCCGCACTGGCGGTGGGCAGTCTGCCCGCAGTGTCGCCCATGGCGGCGGGCATGACAAGCGAGACACGCCGGAATGGGCGTAAATATCACCGCATGGCCGCGTCCCGCGCGGGTTCAGCGTCCGCGTACTCCCAACGTCTTGATGCGCGATTGCAGGGTGGTGGGCGGCAGGCCCAGCAGTTCCGCCGCGCCGCCGGGGCCATGCACGCGCCCCCCCGCTGCGGCGAGGGCGCGTTCGATGTTGGCGCGTTGCAATTCGCGCCAGCCCACTTCGGAAATGATGTCCGTGGGGGCCGGTGCGCCCGTTTGCCCCGTTTGCCCTGCGTGCTCGAAATTTTCGGCAGCCCCGGCGCTCCCGCTTGCTCCCGTTCCCCGGGGCGCTTCGTCGGTGCCGCCCTTTTCCGCGTATCCCGCGCCCCCCGGCATGCCGAATACGGCACCGGGTGCCATGGCCTGCATCGCGCCTTCCGGCGGCAAATCCAGCACCAATCGCCCCCCTTCGGCCATGATCACCCCGCGCTCGATGACGTTCTGCAATTCGCGCACGTTGCCCGGCCAGGGGTAGGATTGCAGTTCGGCCATCTGACGGTGGGCGATGCGCGGCTCCGGCAGGTTCAGTCTACGGCAGGAGGTGCGCACGAAGTGCCGGGCCAGCAGGGGGATGTCATCACGCCGGGTGCGCAGGGGAGGCAGGGCCACCGGGAACACGCTGAGCCGGAAGAACAGGTCCTGCCGGAAGCGGCCATGCTCCACATCGGCCCGCAGGTCGCGGTTGGTGGCGGCAATGATGCGCACGTCCACGCTGCGGCTGCGTTCCTCGCCCACACGTTCGAACACCCCCTCTTGCAGGACGCGCAACAGCTTGCCCTGCAATTCCAGGGGGATTTCGCCCACTTCGTCCAGAAACAGGGTGCCGCCGTCGGCCAGTTGAAAACGGCCCACGCGGTCGCGCAGGGCTCCGGTGAAGGCGCCCTTCACGTGGCCGAAGAATTCGCTTTCGAACAGTTCGCGCGGAATGGCCGAACAGTTCACCCGCACCAACGGGGCGGCGGCGCGCTGGCTGCGATCGTGGATGGCCTGGGCCACCAGTTCCTTGCCGGTGCCCGATTCGCCCAGCAGCAGCACGGTGGCGTCGGTGGGGGCCACCATGTCCACCTGCTCCAGGGCCCGGCGCAGGGGCGGGCTGTCACCCACGATGGAGTGCGGGGCGCGGGCGCGGCGCACCTCGCCGCGCAGGTGTTCGTTTTCCAGTTCCAGCGCGCGGCGCAGGTGCTGGATTTCCTCGAAGGAGCGGGCGTTGACCACGGCGGCGGACAGGGAGTCTGCGAAAATCTTGTGCATCTTGCGGTGCAGCAGCATCAGGTCGGCCAGCACCCCGCGCATGGGCCGGTCGTAGAATACGGCCATGACCCCGATCATGTTGCCCTTGAACTGCAACGGATAGGCCGCGTAGGCGTGGATGTTTTCGTCCACGGCCCAGGCGGGGCGGGCCCAATTCTCGGGCGATGCCGCCCACGTGGGCTCGCCGCGCAGGGCCACCTGCCCCAGCAGCGGTTCGGACAGCGGCACCACGGCGTAGGTGCCTTCCGCGTGGCGCCAGTCGCGCACCGGGGTCGCGGT
>NZ_VSMK01000246.1 GCF_011682075.1 Nitratidesulfovibrio liaohensis | reverse complement strand
CGGGCTGATCCGCTGCGCCGCCGATGCCGTGGACCACGACGCCATCGTGGCCACCGACGTGGGCCAGCACCAGATGCGCACCGCCCAGGCCTATCCCCTGCGCGGCCCGCGCCGCTGGCTGACCTCCGGCGGGCTCGGGACCATGGGTTTTGGTTTGCCCGCTGCCATCGGCGCGGCGCTGGCCCGGCCCGAGGCCACGGTGTTGTGCTTCACCGGCGACGGCAGCCTGCAGATGAACATTCAGGAACTGGCCACCGCCGCCGAGGAAGGGGTGAATGTCAAGATCCTGCTGGCCGACAACAATGCCCTGGGCCTGGTGCGTCAGCAGCAGGAATTGTTCTACGAGGGGCGGCTGGTGGCCAGCGCGTACCGGCGCAAGGTGGACTTTGCGCGCATTGCCGAAGGGTTCGGCGTGCCCGCCGTGGATCTGGACGCCAGCGAGCAGCCGTTGCGCGATCTGGCCGATGCCCTGCATGCGCCCGGACCGTGCCTGATCCGGGTCACCGTGCCCGCCGGGGCCAACGTGTACCCCATGGTGCCCCCCGGCGCGGACAACCTGCAAATGATCGGCGGCGAGCCGGAACCGGACGACGCCATGCCTACCCTGTCGGAAGATGACGATGATTGCGACACCCATGCCGATGCCACCGGAGGCCGCCATGTCCACGCCTGATACCGCACGCCCCCACCATGCCTCCCGGTCTGCCGGAAGCTCCGCGTCCGATGCCATCGGCGCGCAGGCCACCTCCGCCTGTCCCACCGCATTGGCCCCGGACGTCCGACCGCTGGTGGCCCTGCGCCTGACCGTGAACAACCACCCCGGCGTCATGTCGCACGTGTGCGGGCTGTTCGCCCGGCGGGCCTTCAACGTCGAGGCCATTCTGTGCACCCCGGTGAACGGCGGCCAGGTGAGCCGCATCTGGCTGCTGGTGAACGAGGACGAACGGCTGGAGCAGATGGTGCGCCAGGTGCGCAAGCTGCATGACGTGCTGGACGTGCGCCGCCGCCCCGCCGGGGGCGAAGGATTTGCCCGGCTGGCCGAATGCATGGCCGCGTGGGAGCGCGAGACCGCCGGGCAGTAGCGCCGTCCCTTGGCCTGAGGGATAAACGACGCGTCCCGCCACGACTGGTGCCGTGGCGGGACGCGGGGAATGCTGTGTGAGCCGGCCCCCATTGTCCTGGGGCGCGGTTGGCCGGCCAGCCCCTACCCGTCTTCGCGCATCTTGCGGATAAGCTCCTGCAACACGTGCGACTGCTGGGCCATCTCGGCCACGGCGGCGGCGGACTGGCGCATCACCTCGGCGGATTCGGCGGAAACCCGGCTGATGTCCTCGATGGACCGGTTGATTTCCTCGCTGGCGGCGGACTGTTCCTCGCTGGCCGTGGCGATGGACCGCACCTGATCCGACACCGAGGCCGCCAGATTCACGATGACCCCCAGCGACTCGCCCGATTCCGTGGCCAGTCGGGTCACCTGCTGCACGTGCTGCACCGTGTCCTCCACGTGGCCCACGTTGCGGCGGGTGCCTCCCTGAATGCCCGCGATGGCCTGTCCCACTTCCTTGGTGGCCAGCATGGTCTTTTCGGCCAGCTTGCGCACCTCGTCGGCCACCACGGCGAATCCGCGTCCCGCGTCACCGGCGCGGGCCGCCTCAATGGCGGCGTTCAGGGCCAGCAGGTTGGTCTGGTCGGCGATGTCGTTGATCACGGTCATCACCCGGCCGATGTCCTCGGCCTGGCGACCCAGTTCGCCCATGTCGACCTTGAGCTGATCGGCGGTCTGCTGCACCTGGCCGATGCCCGCCACCACCTGGCGTACCACGTCCTGTCCGCTCAGGGCCTTGTCGCGGGCGCTTTCGGCGGAACTGGCGGCCTCGCCTGCGCTGCGGGCCACTTCCAGCACGGTGGCGTTCATTTCCTCCATGGCCGTGGCGGTTTCGGACACACGCTGCATCTGGTGTTCCGCGCCGCGGCTGGCCTGTTCGATCTGCGCGGCCAGTTCCTCGGAAGCGGAACCGAGCACGCCGGTGACGCCGGTCAGGGTGTCGGCGGCCTGCAACATGCCCTCTCGCTTGGCGGATTCGGCCCGGTGTGTGGCCGCCTCTGCTTCGGCAGAGGCCTGTCTGGCCCGTTCCGATTCGGCGCGGGCCTCCGCAGAGCGGGAATCGGCCTCGCCGATCTTGTCCTTCAGCGTGGACACCATGCGGCACAGACATTCGGCCAGCACACCCACCTCGTCGCGGGCGTCCACATTCAGGCATTCTTCCAGCGCCCCGCGCGATACGGCCTCGGAGTAAGCCACGGTACGCTTCAGCGGTACGGTGACGGAGCGGGTGATGGCGGTGGCGAACCCGGCCAGCACCAGCAGCGCCAGGGTGGTGGCCCCGGCCAGCCGGTACGTGGTGTCGGTATAGCTGGCGTCGGCTTCCTCGTTGTCGGCCTTGGCCGCGTTTTCAATGACTTCGGTCAGCTGGTTGATGACCTCGCGCATGGCCTCGAACTTCACGCCCACGTCGCCCAGCGAGCTTGCGGCGGCCTTCTGGCGCGCCGCCGGGTCGCCGGAAAGGGCGGCGTCCACCACCGCGCGCGAAAGGGGCATCCAGGTGGCGCGGGCGGCGTCGTACTGCGGAATGAGCGGCTTGGCCGCATCGTCGAGAGGCAGCTTCTTGTATTTGTTCCAGCGCTCGTCCGACTGTCGCAGGTTGTCTTCGTATTCTTTCTTCAACCGATCGACAAGCTTCTTGTCCGCAGGATCCGCAAACAACAGTGAACGCTCGGCCACCAGCAACTGTTGCAGGTCTCGGTCGGCCTGTATCAGAAAATTCAGGCCAGGCAGGCGGATGTTGGAGACGTCCTTCAGGTTTTCCTGAATGGTGCGCGCCCCCATCCAGCCTGCCGTTCCAGCGGCACCTATGAAGAAAAACGCCAGCAGGGAAAGGACGACAAGCCGGGTGGTGATGCCGAACTGGCGGAGAAATCTCATGGCGGCCCTCGGATGTTACGGATTCGTGACTGATCTTCGGATAGCTTAACATTATGCGAAGGTCCACACGCAAGTATAAACAAAGAGCCGGTCCCCTGAACTTCAGGAGGTTTCAGAGTCGCCGTAACGAAGGCGACCCGCCGCAGCTCACGCTGCGGCGGGTCGCGGTAATGGCGTGTTGTCTTCGAAACGCGTCAGAACTCGTACTTCACTTGCAGCGCGCCGCTCCAACCCTGGCGCATGCCGACGTAGCCCTGTGCGCCGAGGTCCACGGAAAAGCCGCTGTCCTCCACAGGCTTCCACACCAGCCCCACTTCGCCCACGCCCGTGTCTCCGGCCAGCGACGGAGCGGCCACGCTTTGCCCGTTCACCGTGCTGCGTGCCGAACCGGCGAACTCGTGGTCCCACGCCGCGCCCACGTAGGGGCGGATGTTGGCGGTAAGGTCGTGGCTCAGGCGCGCGCCCGCGCGCAGCCGTTGCGAGTCCACCGCGTCGAAATCCAGATCGTCGCCAAAAACGGTCACGGAACTGCCCTCGGTGCGGGTCCAGAAGTACTTGCCGTACATGTCGAGGTCGGTGGTCTCGTCCAGTTCCCACACGTAGCCAAGGCCGCCGTGCGCGCCCACGTAGCCGGAGGTGGTCTGATACGAGGCCCGGCCCAGGGCAGGGTTCAGGTCGTCGCTGCGGTAGGTGGTGTGCAGGCTCCCGGCGCGGGCCGAGGCTTCCGCGTACAGGCCCTCGAGCATGCCCTGCGTGGCCTCCAGCCGTGCCAGCAGGCCGCCGCCCTGATAGTTGCTGTCGCCCCAGGCGTGAATGGAATCGTCGCCGCCGGGGCCGTCGTTGTAGCTGTCGTACGAACCCACGCCCGCCTCGAAGAACGGCCCGGCCACCAGGTCCGCGCCATCCAGCCCGAAGCGCTTGGCAAGGCCCAGCATGATCGACACCCCCCGCGCGTCCACATGCGAACCCGTGGCATAGGTGGACATGCCGCCTGAGGAGGAGCCAAATCCGCCCCAGCCGCCTTGCGCTGCTGCGCCCGCACCGGCGGCGCGGGCGGCCTGCTGGGCGCTGGCCATGCCCTGTCCGCC
>NZ_VSMK01000245.1 GCF_011682075.1 Nitratidesulfovibrio liaohensis | reverse complement strand
ATGTCCACCCGCCCTTGCGTGGGGGGCGCGACCGTGACCGGACGCGGGACCGGACGCGGGGCCGGGGGCGTGGCCAGCGGGGAACACGGACGAAGACGAGGGCACGCCCGGAGTGGTGGGCTGCTGGGGCGGGGCGGATGCGTCGTGCTGACGGGGGGGCTGCATGGGCATGACGGTGGCGGCTTGGCGGCGCGGGGCGCCTGGGGAGTCTGTATCTGTGTGCGGTTTCCGGGGGGCTGCCGCCGTTCGGCAGCGTGCAGGGACATTGCGGGTTGTAGGCCCGGCGACGGTGAGGCGCAAGGGAAAACCGCGTGTCGCCGCGCGGGGCTGGCACCGCGCGATCCCGGCACGGTTCCGGTGTGCGCCCGCCGCGTAAGGGCGCCGGTGTCCGGTGGCTCTTTGCAGGGAAAGGCGCTATATTACGCGGAGAACGATGTCAGGCGGCACGACGGCGGCTTGCCGCCGGGCCGACACGCGGGTGCAACCATCCGGGGACGGTTTCGGCGTACCCTGCGTTGCGCTACAGGCCTGTGGCCCGGGCGACGGGCCTGCGTGGCGCCATGGGCATCGGCGCATTCTCGGATTCTCATCGGGGCGTGGCGCGCCAGTGCCAGTCAGGAGGGAGCATGGGGCAGACCGGCATTCTGCTGGAATCCGGCACCAATGAACTCGAAATCGTCGAGTTCTTCGTGGACGAGGCCGCGCCCGATGGCGTGGCAGCTGGCGTACTGGATGGTTCCGGCACCGTTGTTGCCAATGCCGGGGCCTGCGTGGCGGAAACCCCCGTCGGTGGAGGCTTCGCCGCGGCGGCCCCGCTGTCGTGCGGGTCATTGCGGCGGCGGTACGGCGTCAACGTGGCCAAGGTGGTGGAAATCATCCGCATGCAGCCCATCACCGCACTGCCGCAAATGCCTCACCCGGCGGTGCTGGGGGCCTTTCCGCACCGCGACGGGCGGGTCATCCCGCTGGTGGATCTGGCGAAGTACCTGGGCATCCCGCGCGACACCAGCGGCGAACCCAAGATCATCGTCACCGAATTCAACACCGTGATCACTGGGTTCCTGGTGTCCGGGGTGAACCGCATCCACCGCATCAGCTGGACCGACGTTGAGGCCCCGGGCCGCTTCCTGCAGGAGGCCAGCCGCAATTCCATCACCGGCATGGTCCGGCTGGACGAGCGGGTGGTGTTTCTGCTGGACATGGAAAGCATCGTGGCCGAGATGCATCCGGACCTGTCCATACGCATGGAACGGCCCCTGGCTTCGGCATCCGCCGGAGAGCGGGGGCAGGGGGCGGATGCTGCCGACGGGGCCACGGAAGCCGTGCCGCCGGTCGCGCAGCCGGACCTGCCGCCGCGCCGTTACCGCATCCTGCACGCCGACGATTCCGGCAGCGTGCGCCGTCTGGTGCGCAGCCTGATGGAGGCCAGCGGGCGGTTCGAACTGCTGCAGGCCAACGACGGACAGGAAGCGTGGGATATGCTGGACGGCCTGCGCCGCGAGGCCGAAGCCAAGGGTGTCCCCCTGTCCGACCTGGTGCAGGCCGTGGTCTCCGACATCGAGATGCCGCGCATGGACGGACTGACCCTGTGCCGCCGCATCAAGGAAGATCCGGCGTTGCGCGCCCTGCCGGTGGCGCTGTTTTCGTCGCTGGTTTCGGAGCGGCTGGGGCACAAGGGCGAGTCGGTGGGCGCGGACGCGCAATTCGCCAAGCCCGATTTGCAGCAACTCAGCCAGAAGGTGCTGGAACTGCTGGGCGAATCCGCCTGATTTTCAGAGTCGCCTGATTTTCCGAGCTGCCTGCTTTCCCGAGCCGGTTGGTTTTTCGGGCAGGCTGATTTTTCGGTTCGGGTCCGCTGCGTGAGCCGGACGGCATGGCGCAGCCGGACCGGATGTCGCAACCGGGCCGGATGACCCGGCTGGGCCGGGTATGCTGCGGCCCTCCCTCTCGCGCGCGATGTTGCGTGCAGCCTTGCCCGTGCGGCGTGCATTGCTGCGGGCCTGTGGCGTTCCCCGCCCCGCGTTTCGCCTTCCCCGCGCAGGCGCGCGACCATCCGCAATCCCCTCAGAAAGTCCTGCGTGCAACGTCCGTTGTGCTGCGTGCGGCGTTGCGCCCGTGTGCTTGGCGCGTGCGTTGGCTGCACCTTCGAAAACGTGCGGGGCGCGCCGTTCCCATGGAACGTCGCGCCCCGATTTCGCCCGCAGCGCACCGACTGCGCCACGGACCCCTGCGGCTGGAATGCGTCCGACGCATTCCCCCGTACCGGCTGGCCTTGTCCAACCGCCTTCCGGCACGGACGGGCATCGACCGACATGCCCGGTGTCTGTTGCCATATACTTACCAAGAAGCGTGCCATTCGCGTTATGGAACCATGCTGATATGAATCAACTGTTATTCAAGCGTATTGCGTGAATATTGGATTGAGCAAACAGTCAGCTTGGGCGTATGGTAAAGAGTGCGTCCGCCATCGCGGACGCCTCAAGGTGCATGAATCCGCGATGGCGGACGGTATGGGCGAAGGTGTGTCCGCGATGGCGGACAGTGGAGACGTTTTTCATGCGGGGGCTGGCGACCTTTTCCGGGCTAGCGGGGGGGCACGCCGTGCTTGCGCAGCAGGTCGTACAGGTGCGAGCGGGACAGCCCGGACAGGGTGCAGGCGGCGCGAATGTCGCCCCCGGCGCGGCGCATCAGTTCGTGCAGATAGGTGGTGAACTGCGCATCACGAAAGTCGAAGAAGCGGGGCAGGCCGTCGGCAAAGGGGGCTGCGGTGCGGGGGACTTCTGCGGAGGATGCGCCGGAGGCCGTGTGCATGCCCGTCACCGGTGAGGCCTGGAGTCCGTCACCATCAGCGGTGGCATGGGGCGGCAGCCCTGCAAGACCGTTTTGGCCAAAGGGGATGGCGTCATCGCCATTGCCGCCGGATGCGTTTCCCTGCTGCGTGCTGCCCGGCGGAACCGTGGGTTGCAGGGGCGCCGCGCGTTCGGGGGACGGGGCATAGTGGGGCGAGGTGTAGATGGCATAGGGCGCGCGCGGCCCCCAGCCTGGCGAAACGGGCGGCGCGGGCCGTGCCTGTCCGGCGTGTATCTGTCCGGGGTGCATCTGTTCGGGGTTATTCTGTTCGGGCGCCACAATCTGGCTGACCGCTGGGGCAGTGCCGCCTGCTTGCATGGCGGGAGGTGCGCCACCGGCCTGTCCGGTGGACGTCCGTGCCGCAGTGGCGGGACCGCTTGCAGATCGGTGTCCCCGCGTTCCATCCGTGCCCTCTGTTGCGTTGCTGCCCTGCGGTGCAGGTGCGGCGCGTTCAACGGCCCCGTACAGGCAGGACGGCCCCCCCAGCCCACCGTAACCGGCGGGAGTGACGGCTCCGTTGCGTGCGGCGGCGCGGGCCAGGCAGATGCGCAGATAGTCCGGCAGGTGGCGGGCGAACAGCTTGGGCGCGTCCTGCGAAGCCAGCACCGCGCGCTCGAGGGTATGGATGAGTTCGCGCACGTTGCCCGGCCAGTGGTAGGCCAGCAGCGTTTCGTGGAAGTCGGGCGAAATGTCCTTTTCCGGCAGGGCAAAGCGCGCCCAGACGCGCGGCAGGTAGTGCCCGGCCAGCGCGGTGACGTCTTCGCACCGTTCTCGCAGCGGCGGAATGCTCACCACCACCGTGCGCATGCGGTATAACAGGTCGCTGCGAAAGGTGTTGCGCTCGGCCATGTCTTCCAGATCGCGGTTGGTGGCCGCGATCAGGCGGAAATCGCTGGTGATTTCCGTGCGGCCGCCCACCGGGCGAAAGCGGTGCTCCTGAAGCACGCGCAGAAACATCTTCTGCATGGACAGGGGCAGTTCGCCCACTTCGTCCAGAAACAGGGTGCCGCCATCCGCCTGCAACACCAGGCCGTCGCGGTTGGAATCCGCCCCGGTAAAGGCCCCCTTGCGGTGGCCGAACAGGATGGACCCGGCCAGCGAACGTGGCAGCGAGGCGCAGTCCACGGCCACGAAGGGCGCGGCGGCGCGGGGGCTGTTGTCGTGGATGGCGCGGGCGAACAGTTCCTTGCCCACGCCCGTTTCGCCGGTGACCAGCGCGGCGGCGTCGCTGCCCGCCGCC
>NZ_VSMK01000244.1 GCF_011682075.1 Nitratidesulfovibrio liaohensis | reverse complement strand
CCCTGGGCGCCCCGTTCCGCCCGCTGCTTCGGGCGGCCAGCGGCCCGAGCCGCACGGGCACATGGGCGACGACATCGAGCCCTTCATCCCGGGCTTGCTGGAAACTCTGGATGCCGCCCTGGATGACGCCCGGCGCGGTCGGGCCGACGGCAGCACCTTTGCCGTGCAGGAAGCGGCGGCACGCATCGCGGGCAAGGCGGAAAGCTTCGGCCTGCGAGTGCTGGAACGCATTGCCCGTTGCGTGGAACGGGCCGCCACCGCCGACGACATGGAAGCGGTGCGCGACCTGCTGCCCGAACTGGAAGCCGCCGTGGAACGCAACCGCATCGCCCTGGCCCCGCGCGTCGGGCAGGCCACCCGCCGAGGCTGAACCACCCGCCAGGCAACACGCCCCCATCCCGCCCCGGCCTTTCCCACCCAAGCCATTCCGGGCCGGGGCGCACCATCTGCCGTGCCTGTCCTGTTTTTTCGCGTGTTGCACAGCCCGCGAAAGGGCGGGACAAGCCGGTAACCGGCGCCCATCCCGGACGGATTGCATGTACGCCCAACACCAACGTTGACACCGCCCGGGAGTGGAGTTAGCCTTCTCTCGTTTGAGCGTTCACTCCTCGCTTCTGCCGTATCGCGGCAGACACTGAAAGGATTCCGACATGAAGCGCGACACCATCCTGCTTACCGCCGCCAAGCTGTTTGCCGAGCGCGGGTTCAACAACACCCCCACCAGCCTTCTCGCCAAGGAGGCGGGTGTGGCGGAAGGCACCATCTTCCGCCACTTCAAGACCAAGGACGACATCTTCCTCACCCTGATCCGCAACGTGAAGGATCAGCTCATCAGCGACATCGAGAAGTATCTCGAGGTGCGCGCCCCCGAGACCAGCGTGGAGAAGGTGGTCTCCATCATCAAGTCGTTCTACGTGTTCGTGAAGAAGAACCGCATGGAGTTCTGCCTGATCTTCCGCGACGCGCCCACCCGCTACGGCGAACGGAACGACGACGTGTTCCTGGCCATCAAGGAAATCTACTCCTACCTCAACGAGTACCTGCTGGTGGCCCTGCGCGAGGGCCAGCGTGACGGCTCGGTGCGTACCGACATCAACGTCGAGGACACCGCGTGCATGATCGTGGGCATCATGGTGGGCATCGTGCGCACCATCCACTTCCAGTTCGTGGAACCCACCGACGACCTGCTGCGCAACGTCATCGACAATGTCAGCCGCTTCCTGAAGCCGTAGCGGAGCCATCCGCACCGTTTTCCACGGGGCCGTTCCGCGCATACGGGGCGGCCCCTTGCCATGTGTCATGGGGCGGCGCCTCCGGTCCTGCATCCGCCCCGTTTCCGGTGTGCGGATCATGCCGCCACCCGCGCCCCGCACCCACGGGAGGCATCCATGTCTTCGTCCATCCTTCATGATCCCGCTGCGTTGCGCTCCCTGCTGCTTGTGCTGCTTCTTGCGGCAGGCGTGTTGTCCGCATGGCCACCGGGATCGATCCGGTCCGCCCATGCCGCGCAGCCAGGTCAGCCTGACGGGTCAGACCAGCCTGCCGGAGCAAATCTGCCTGTCGGGCCCGTGCGCCTGCCCGCCTGCCCGGACCGCCCCAACTGTGTCATAACCCAGGCCGAAGGCGCCGTGCGCGACGGGCAGTACATGGAGCCGCTGCCCTTCACCGGCGATGTGCCCCCTGCCATGCGGCGTCTGGCCGTGGCCCTGGGCGCCCTGCCCGGGTGCACCGTGACCGAAATGGACGGCCTGACAGTGCGCGCCCAGTGCCGCAGCAAGGTCTTCGGCTTCATCGACGATGTGGTGTGCGTGGCAGACCCGGAGGCCTCCGTGGTGCACCTGCGCTCTGCCGCCCGTTCCGGCTGGTGGGACTTCGGCGTCAACCGGGACCGGGCGGAGCAGTTGCGGCGCAGGTTTCTGGGATTGGCGCGCTAGCCCGCCAGCCCGCCGCCCCCGCGCATTTTCGGTTGCCAAGCTGCCCCAGCGGGCGTAAAGCAAACCCCGCAGCGTGCCACGGACTGGTCGTGACACACCGGGCGGCGGCCACACGGCCCGCCCGCACCCCTAACAGGAGCACAGACGTGGATTCCGGCGACAGTAGTAGATGCCCCATCGCATCGCACCGTTTCGCAACGACGCACCAGCGCCGCTGCCGCCGTCACGTCCGGGCCTGATCCCTTCCCGGTCTGCCCGGCGGCGCTGCGCGCCCCCGGAGGTGGACCATGTTCCGCAGACCGCTTTCCCTGCTTTTCGCATCTTCCCTGCTTTCCGGCCATTCCATCCGGCGCGCCCGCTGCCGGATGCATCGTCGCGTGCTGTCCGTGGCCCGTTCCGCGGACCCGTACTCGTGACGCTCCGCTGCCCCCGCCGCCGCATCCTGCCCTGATCCCCGTGCATCGGGCCTGGCGCGGCGCGCGGCTGTTTCCGGCACGCGCGGCATGCGCCGCGCGCCAGATCACACCCCGGAACGGACGCAAGGAGCCTTGCCGTGTTCACCATTCACAAGACCATCGACGGCGCGCTGACCCCCATCGACCACATCGAGCCCGACTGCTGGGTCAATCTTTCGAATCCTTCTGACGAAGAGCTGCGCCGCGCCTCGGTGCTGCTGGGCATTCCGCTGGACTACCTGATCGACCCCCTGGACGCCGACGAACGCGCCCGCCTGGAGCACGAGGACGGCATACTGCTGCTGGTCATCCGCGTGCCCATGGAAAACGAGGCCGACGCGCGCGTGCCCTACCTTACGTTGCCCATAGGCATCGTGATCACCCCTTCCGCCGTGGTCACGGTGTGCCGCTCGCCGCGCGACATCGTCACCGAACTGCTGAACGGGCGCGCCCGCACCATGGATACGGCCCGCCGCCTGTGCCTGGCCATCCACCTGCTGCAACGCACCGCCATCACCTACCTGAACGACCTGAAGGACATCAACCGTCGCACCGCGTTCATCGAACAGCGCTTGCAACAGTCCACGCGCAATCAGGAACTCATAGAACTGCTGAACATCGAAAAGAGCCTCGTGTACTTCACCACGTCGCTCAAGGCCAACGACATCATCATGGAAAAACTGCTGCGTACCCGTACGTTGCGCATCAGCGAAGAAGAAAGCGACCTGCTGGAAGACGCCATCACCGAAAACCGCCAGGCCATCGGCATGACCAACATCTACAGCGACATCCTTTCCGGCACCATGGACGCGTTTGCCTCCATCATTTCCAACAACATGAACACGGTGATGAAGTTCCTGACCGGGTTCACCATCATCCTGATGATCCCCAACATCATCACCGGCATCTACGGCATGAACATCGACACCCCCCTGCACGATTCGCCCTATGCCTTCGGCATCCTCTCCGGGGTGACCGTGGGGCTGTGCCTTGTGGCATGGCTGGTGTTCATCAAGAAACGCTGGCTGTAATCGCGCCCCCCTGACGCAACAACGTGACGCCCCGCACGGCATGGCAGTGCGGGGCGTTCTGCGTTCAGTGCAGGACCGGCGAGCGAAGACGCCGCACCAACAGCACGGCGGAAACAGTTGGAGGACGGCAAGGTGATTTACGGTGACTCGCCGTCGGCAAACGGTTCTGGATGCACTGCCTAGCGTTTGCCGTCCTTGTGCCGGGTCTTGGCCTCGGTGCGCTCCGGGTTGCCCGCCAGATGACGGTGGCGCTTCACAGCCAGACGGGCGAAGTCGCCTGCGATACGGGGCAGGTCGGAATCGCTCCAGATGTCCGCAAAGCCCGGCAGTGCGCGCACCGACGACGCCAGCACATACCCTTCGGTCGCATCCGGCATCAGGGTCACGTCGTCGTGGCGCACCGCCCCCGCCGCGCCCAGGGCGTCGGCCAGCAGCGTGGACATGGTTTCGGCAAAGAACCTGCGCACCTCGTCGGGCGATTCGGCGCGGTCCAGCCGTTCCCGAAAGCCGGGCAACTGCCCCTGCTCCAGCCGGGTGAACGAAACCTGTCGGGTCATGGGCACCTCCTTGCCGGGGCCGCCGTGACAAAGAAAGACGGCGGACGCGCGGCCCCCGAAGGGTCCGCCGCCTTACCCCCAGCCTAGCAGAAATACCCCCCCGCGCAAGCGCGCGACGGTCACCGCGCGCGCGGCACGGGCCGCGCCTG
>NZ_VSMK01000243.1 GCF_011682075.1 Nitratidesulfovibrio liaohensis | reverse complement strand
GGCCAGCAGGGCGAAGAACGAGCGCAGCGTGCAGCCCGCGTCCAGCACCGCCGCCAGCCGCAGGCAGGGCAGCGGGTCGGCGTGGGTGCTTCCGTCGGGGGCGCGGAGCGTTCCGTCGGGGGCAAGGTGCACGGTGTCCATGTGGTCTCCGGGGTGTTCTCCGTCGGGTGTGGCGCGGAATGCCGCAGGGGGCCGGTTACCGTTGTTGTCGTTGCGCCAGCGCGTTTCAGACCTTGGTGTGACAGCCGCCGCAGGCCGTGGGGCCCTTGCCCTGTTCCCGGTGGCAGCCCATGCACTGGCGGTGGTAGGCGCGTTCCAGCGGCGTGCCCTTGCCGACCTTGCCAACCCCGCCTCCCCCGCCTGCGTGGACGGCATGGCAGTCGGCGCAGGGGGTGCCCTCGGACGTGGCAGCCGTGGCGTCGCGCCGTCCGTCCTCGGTGGTGCCGTGGTGGCAGGTGCCGCATTCGTCGATCTTGGCCTTTTCGTTGTGCGTGTCATGCACGAACCGGGCGGCGGGGCGCGACTGCGGGGCCAGGGCCTCGGGCGCCAGAACCTTCATGTCTTCCTGCGCCGGGGCCATGCCCACGGGCGGCAGCAGCAGGAACAGCAGCGCGGCGGCAAGGATGGCCGCCACGATGGCCGGTTGCGTCGCAAGCCGTGGTGCCCGGGGCAGGGAACGTGGTGTCTTCATGGGGGTGCTCCTTGCCGTGCCTACGCGGCGCCGGGCTTTTCCATGCAGTCGTAGATCAGGTCGCCCAGGAACTTGGTGTCCATGCCGAGCTTGTAGTGGTGGATGATGTCTTCCAGTCCGCCGTGGCAGTTGTGGCAGGGGGCCACCACCGTGTGCACGCCCGTGGCGGCAAGCTGGTCGGCCTTGGCCTTGTTGCCCGCCAGCCGCACGCCCTTGAAGGGCGGGCCGCAGTTGATCACCCCGCCGCCCGCGCAGCAGCACAGGTTGTGTTCCCGCGTGGGGGACATTTCCACCACGTTGGAGCACAGGGCGTGGGTAACCTCGCGCAGCTTGTCCATCAGGCCGCGCCCCCGGATGATGTTGCACGGGTCGTGGATGGTCACCGGTTCTTCGAATTTCTTCGCCAGCCTGATCCTGCCCTCGGTCAGCAGTTCCCAGAAGAACTCCACGGAATGCACGATGGGCACGGGGTGGTTCTTCCAGCCCAGCCAGCGGTTGCCCACGTCATATACGGACCGGAAGGCGTGCCCGCACTCGCCCATGACGATGCGCCGCACCTTCAGCTTCTGGGCCATCTCGAAGTGGCAGCGCTTCAGCCGCCCCATCATTTCGTAGTCGCCGGTGAACATGCACATGTCGCTGTTGTCCCAGCCGGGGGACGAGGGCATGGTCCAGTCCACCCCGGCCTGGTCGAAGATCACCGCCGCCTGGTAGATGAGCTGGGTGCGGAACTTGGGTTCCGGCGCGATAACCGAGTACAGGAAGTCCGCCCCTTCCTTGTCGAAGGGGATGCGCAGCGCGGGAATTTCGCTGCGCGCCTCGTCTTCCTGCCACACCAGGCTGTCCACCCATTCGTCGTCCTTGACCCACATCTGGTTCATGGTGCCGGAATGGCTGTGCGCGGTATCCTGGATGTACAGCGGCACCACGCCCAGGCGGTGGCAGATGCGCCGCACCAGGCTCATGACGTAGCCGGTGTCGATGCCCACGGGACAGTAGTGCACGCAGCGGCGGCACAGGTTGCATTCCGTGTAGGCGATCTGGGCCATGCCGTAGATGTCGTCCGGGTCCACCTTGCCGCCGGTGCGCAGCAGCTTCCACATGGTCTGTTCCATCTTGCCCACGGGCGAATAGGTGGGGTCGCCGTCGTGCGAGATGCAGTAGTGGCAGGCGTCGGCGCACATGCCGCAGCGCATGCAGGTTTCATGGTAGACGGCCAGGCGCGCCCCGGCCTCACCCCTGGTCACCGCCTTGACCACGCGTTCGATGCGTTCGCGCGTCAGGGCGGCCACGCCCCGCACGAGGTTGGCGTCTTCTATGCGGCGTTCCGCGATGCCCGAGAATTCCGTTGCGCTCATGTGGTTGTCTCCCGTGGGATGGCGCCATGCGCCCTTCCGATGAATCCGTCCGGTCATTCCGCCTGTCCTGTCTGGCCAGTCTGGCCTGCGGCGTTGCCTACCAGTCGGGGCAGTGGCGCACCCCGCCGAATTCCGAGCCCATGTACGCCCGTGCGAAGGGCGAGAAGATGGCGTGGGACAGCCGGGTGAAGGGCAGGGCCATCAGCGTGGCCTCGCCCGACAGCACGTGCAGGGTGGACAGCAGCAGGTTGTCACCGATCTGCTGCTTGGCCAGGAACGCGGTGATGCACGGCACGGCCACCAGCGCCAGCACCAGCCAGTCCATGGGCCGGGTGACGAAGCGGACGACGGGAAGTTGCAGGCGTCGCCATGCAAAGAACCCGCACAGCAGGATGACCAGCACGGTCAGCGCGTCGGCGATGCCTTCGGGCAACGACCAGACGTTGACGCCGAAGGCGTAGTCCCACAGCACCGCATGCCCCGGCGCAAAGAGCAGCAGCAGGCCGAGTGCGGTGTGAAAGGCGAAGGTGGCCACGGTGACGGCGGGGTTGGCACGCCAGCCCAGGGTGGCGAAGGGTGTTGCCCAGTGGGCCATGGACCGGGCGGCGAAGCGCACGTCCATGTATGCCACGGCGTTCATGTCCTTCTTGCGGGCCAGCGCCCACATGGAGGCCAGACGCCAGGCCGAGCCGCCCAGAAATACGGCCCAGGCAACCCAGGCCAGGGGACCCACGGCGAAATTGTAGAGCTGTTGCATTGCTGTTTTCTCCGCTGGCCTGTCAGGCCCTGAAGTCGTCGGGAGTGGCCACCCACCGTTCGCACGCGCCGTCGCGGATGCCCCGCAGCAGCACGGTAACCCCGGGTCCGGAATTGGCGGGGCCGAACACCGGGTCCCACGCCGTGGTGAAGGCATCGCGCCACGGGCGGCCATCCAGCAGCACCGTTTCACGGGCGCCTTCGCGCACCCGCACCGCCACGTGCCGACCGCACGGGCTGAACACGGGCCGCCAGGCCATGTCCCACTTGCCGGGCCAGGCCACGCCGTCCACAACCACCTGCCAGGCGGTGTTGTCGTTGCTGGCCAAAGCCGCAGCGCGGGTGCCGTCGGGCGACAGGACAAGGTCGGTGATCACCGGTGCGGTGAACGGCCAGGGCGATGCATCGCGGGCCACGGTGAAATTGCCGTACCCGGGAGCCACGATGGCCCACAGGTGCCGCCCGTCACGGCTCCAGGCGGGCGACCAGCACTGGAAGAAACGCGCCTCCCACAACAGTGTGCCGTCCAGGGCAATGCCCCAGCGGCCATCCTTGCGGACCGGGGCGGCCACCGCGCCGGTGGCCGGATCGAAGCAGGGCTCCCACACGCAGGGGAAGGTGGCGGGCCACGGCGTACCGTTGACGGCCACGGTGTATTCGGAATGGGAAAGGCGCACCTGCGCGGCAACCCGGTCGTTGCGGTTGTCGAACACGGGCGTCCACACGTTCATGAAGTTGTGGCCCCATGCCTCGCCATCCACGGCCACGCTGTATACGCCCCGCACGAAGGTCTCGATGTCGGCCTGGCCCAGCGGCACGGTCTGCACCACGGCGGCGGTGCGGCGACCATCGGGGCTGAGGGCGAAATTGTTGGCGTTCTCGTACAGCGTTTCCCAGGGGTTGCCGTCCACGATCATGCCGTAACGCATGTCCTGCTGCACGGCGGCGATCAGCTTTCCGGCGGGGCCGTGCATCAGCGACCAGATGAATCCGTAGGTTTCCGGCCACGGCTCGCCGTCCACGGCCACGGTCCATTCCCCGTCCTGCTGGACGATGGCGGCCAGCCGCCCGTCGGGCAGGAAGCGCGGCGACCAGACCTTGTCGAAGCCCGCGTCCCAAACGCCGTCGTCCACTCGCATGGTGAAGCTGTCGTCCTCCTGGCGGACCACGGCGGCCACATGCATGCCGTCGTGCGACATGAGCGGTTCTTCCTGCCATTGGTGGTCGGGCAGCGGCGCGAAGGACGGCGCGATGACCCGCCTGCCCGGCTCCCATTGGCCAGGGCCGGGCTGCGGAAGCCCCGTGGCGGCGTGCGCGGCGGGCG
>NZ_VSMK01000253.1 GCF_011682075.1 Nitratidesulfovibrio liaohensis | reverse complement strand
GGCGCGCGATCCACGTCGCGCCTCCACGCCGCATGCGGCCGGACATCGCGCGGCCGCCGCACGGGAATCCATGCCAGCAGTCGGGCGCGCGACGCCACGGGCGCCAGGTCGTGTCCCAGGCCCGAGAACGGCAGCGGAGTTTCCCCCGGCACCTCATGTGTTGCAGGGTATGCGAACATGGTAGTCCCCTTTCCCTGTAAAGGTCCGGCGGCATGCCGGGCCCCTGCCCCTCCGCGCCGTTCCCGGCGGCGCAAACGAGACATCTTTCCTGTTACAGCAGGGTGTTAGACGTGACCACGCAAGGCGGCAACGGGCGTTTTCCTGCGCACGGTCCTGCACCGGTGCCGGTTTTTTTGTGCCATTATTCGCACCCGTTACATGATGTCAGAAAGCATATAATTACGGTTTGACACCGAGCCGCGCCACACATCACGACAGCGTTACTCTCGCAACATGCCGGAATACAAAAGAGAAGGCCCGCCCCCTGAAAACAGGGCACGGGCCTGAAAATCACGAAGCGAGTGCAAAACAGTGACGAAATGTCAGGCGGGAGGGGACCCGCGAGGGAAAGCTCTGGCCAAGCATTTCCGGGGGGAGTTTTCTGGATTAGGATTTTCGTTCATTGGCAAGGAAAACGAGCCTGTCATGAGGGAGTGCCCTAGCCGTTAGGTGAGCGAAGTGAACCTTACGGATAGGGACCGCAGCGCGTACTCTTATCGTATTCGACCGATATGGCAGACGAAGTTTGACCGCGTTGCGCACGATGCCCGTAAGACTCGCGCTACGCGCTCCCCTAACGGGCACGCTTCGCGCCCTTCGGGTCGGATGCCAATGGACGAAAAGACAATCCAGAAACACCCCCCTACGGGCGGGATTCATCCAGCTCCGGCACATCGGGCACCATGTCGCACAGGTAGCGCACCAGCGTGGCGAACAGGTTCTCGCGCCGGTGGTTGAAACGGAATTCCAGTTCCTTGAGGTACAGCGGAAAGCGCTGGGGCGACACGCCCTTGAAGGCGCGCAGCCGCCCCCCGGCGAACTTCCAGAACTCGCTTTTCGGTTCCGCCTGGCCGTCGGCCCGGCGCCGGATGTACTCGTAGGGCAGCGAATCGTCTCCGCACAGCACCAGCGCGTCGTAATGGCGGTAGGGCGCGGTGTGCACCAGGTTGCCAGCGCGTTCGATGCGCAGGTGGAAATTGTGGTTGAAGTGGAACACCGTCTCGGCGGACAGGCCGGAGACAAGGTCGATGAACACCCACCCGTTGCGTTCCAGAATACCGAACACGGGAATGGGCACCTGTCCTCCCCCGCCCCTGGGTTCTCCGGTCAGCTTCTTGCCCTTCAGGTAACTGCCAAGGCCGGTTTCCGGCCCCAGCAACTGACGCGCGTCAGGCGCGTGGGCCAGGATGGCGAAGCGCGCCGTGGTCACCGCCTTGTAAGCGGCGTTGTACGAAAGCCCCAGTTCGGCGGCCAGGGTATGCACGGTGGCCTCGCCCGCGTACAGGTGCAGCAGGCGCAGCCAGGTCAGCGGCGTGAGGTTGCCGTTGTTGATCCAGCGCCCGGAAAAGGGGTGGAAGGTGTACTTGCAGCCCGCGCAGCGCCAGCGCCCGGCGGACAGTTCGTACAGCCGCCCGCCGCCGCAACGGGGACAGAAGCTGCGCCCGCCCGGCCAGCAGTGCTCCAGCAGGTGGGCAAGGGCCGCCTCTTCCGAGGCAAGATGCGGCTCTTCGGGGCCAAGGCTGGGATTTTCGGGCAACGATTCCATATCCTTCTGGTAGCCCAAATCACCCTTGGCGCGCAATGCGCACCCGCACCCCGCGCGGAGGCACCGCGCACCACACCCCGCCAAAGATCGGCCTTCCGCTCATTGCAGCGGCCCCGCCGCCGCCAGCACACGATCCAGGAACGCCGCCGGAGTGCCGGAAAGTGCCCCGGCATGGGTGAACAGCACCCGGAATCCGTCGGCCTCGCGCCGCAGCACCCAGGTGAACGGCACCGGCAGGCCGCCAAGCTGGCCGTGCAGCGCCAGTTCCGGATCGGCGAACAGGGGAAAGGCCAGCCCGTGCCGCTGGCGGAAGCCCTGCACCAGATTCCAGTCGTCACCGGCGGCAATGCCAACCAGCCGCACCCGCCCGGCCAGTTCGCCGTGGCTGGCGGACGCTATCAGCGCGTGCAGGGCGCGCAGGGCCGGGGCTTCTTCCTGGCAGGGGGCGCAGAACCAGCTGTACATGTTCACGATGAACACCTGCCCGCGCAGGTCGGAAAGACGGGCGGGCAGCCCTTCGCGGTCACCGGGCGCCCGCTCGGGCATGGCCACCTCCGGGCCGCCGGTCCAGCCTGTATCCGGCAATGGGTTGCCAAGGGCGATGTCCGGAAAGCGCGCGCCGCTGGGCCAGGCGGATGTGGCATCGCCCGCGACGGCCCCGCCCTGCTCCAGCGGCACGGCAGACTGCCCCGCCTGGGCCACAGCGACCGACGACACTGCAAACGCCAGCAGGCACGCAACGGTCACCCCCCCGCAACGCAGCAACGCGAGCAACTGCGCCAATCCCGCCACGGACATGGCGCGCCGCCTTGTCACCCCGTGCGGGTGCAGCCCGCATTTTCCGTGCATCCCCAGCCCGCTGCGCAAAAAAACCGAAGCCATCGGCACTCCCGTATACGACGCGGCAGATGGTGCGTGGTGCCGGGCCGCGCTTCGTGGCACCGTCAAAAAGTGTAGCCCCGCTCCACGGTTCTGACAACGGGGCAGCGCGGCGCAGCGCCCGCCAACCGGCCATCCGCGCCGTTTCCCAGCCATTCCCGGCGGTTCCGCACCGCACGGTGGGACGGTGCGGGCTCCTTTCCGGGGGGCGCACACCCTTGAACTTTCCGCCATCGTCAGGCTACAGTCCGCACGGCGCGGCACCGTTGCGCGCATCCGCCCCGCGGATTCCGCCGGGCAACGCCCGAGAGCAGGGAGAGCAAGTGTGACCACGCGCACCGCAGCATCGCGCGCCGCCGCCCGGCATCCGGCCCCCCTGGGCCGGGTTCGGGGGATTTGCCGATCCGCTGCGTCCCCCACTGCCCTCCCTGCCGCGTCCCTTGCGCAGCCCTCTTTCCGCCGCTCCGCAGGGTACCGCCTGCTGGCGTTGCTGCCTCTTTTTCCACTGCTGCTTCTGCTGGCGCTGCTCCCCCTGCTGGGCGCCTGCAACGCCGACAGCCCCCGCCGACAGGAAGACGCCACAGCGCCGGGCGTCACCGACGACGCCATCCACCTGGCCTCGTCCCTGGCCCTTACCGGCCATGCCAGCTACCTTGGCGTGCAGACCCTGCGCGGCGCGCTGTCGTACATCAACCACATCAACGACACCGGCGGGGTGCACGGGCGGCGCATCCTGCTCACTGCCGTGGACGACGGGTACGATCCGCCCCGCTGCCTGGCCAACACCCAGCGGTTTCTCATCGACGGCGACGTGTTCGCCCTGTTCAGCTACGTGGGCACGCCCACCACCATGCGGGTGCTGCCGCTGGTGGAAGAGGCGCGCATCCCGCTGGTGGGCATGTTCACCGGGGCCAACGGCCTGCGCGAGCCGTTCAACCGCTACGTGTTCAACGTGCGCGCCTCGTACTACCAGGAAACCAAGGCCGCCGTGCGCCATCTGGTGCGCGACCTTGGGCTGACGCGCATCGCCGTGTTCTACCAGTACGACGCCTACGGCTTCGACGGGCTGACCGGCACGGAAATAGCCCTGCGCGAACTGGGCCTGGCCCCGGTGACGCGCGGCTCGTACGTGCGCGGCACCACCAAGGTGGAGGAAGGGCTGCGCCGCATCCTGGCCGCCGACGCCCAGGCCGTGGTCATGGTGGGCACCTACGAGCCCTCGGCCCGGTTCATCCGTCTGGCGGAACAGGCGGGCCTGCGCGCGGTGTTCCACTGCCTGTCGTTCACCGGGGCAGAAGAACTGGCCCGGCTGCTGGGCAATGCGCCGGTGAATCCGGTGACCATGTCCCAGGTGGTGCCGCCCCCGCGCGCCAAGGAAACGCCCGACCTGCTGGCCGCCGCCGCCGACTACGTGCAGTTGCTGCGCCGCTACTTTCCCGACGAGACGCCCAACACCATCGGCCTTGAAGGCTACGTCAACGCGCGCATCCTGGTGGAGGGACTGCGCCGCGCAGGCCGTGACCTGACCCGCGAAGGCTTCGTGCAGGCCCTGGAATCGCTGCGCGACTATCCGCTGGGTGGCAGCACCTACGTGTCCTTTTCGCCCGAGAGCAGGCAGGGCATGAACCAGGTGTACTTCACCCGGCTGCATGACGGTCAGTTCGAGTTGATCCGCGACTTCCGCGAGGTGCACCCCCTGCCCGCGCCACCCCCCGTGGCCGGACAGGAGGCGTCGCCCGGACAGGATGCCCCGGCCGGGTCAGACAGCGTGCCGGGGCAGGGCAGCGTGCCGGGGCAGGGCAGCGTGCCGGGGCCATCCCACGAGTCGGCACCGGATTCCGTGTCCGCCCCGAATCCCGGGCGGACGCCCACGCTCTCCGGGGCGGAGCAGTCCCCCCGGACTGATGCCGCCCCAGCGTTGTCGCCCGCATTCCCCTCCGCATCTTCCCCCGCACTCTCTCCCGCGTCCCCCGCATTCCCGGCCACTCCGGGCAGCGCGGAGGCGCGGCCATGATCCTGCGCCGCTTCCAGCGCCTGGGGCTGCAACAGAAGTTCTTCATCACCATTCTGGTGGTGATCATGGCCATCAGCGGTACCATCGCCCTGCTGGCCCGGTGGATTCTGGTGTCCGGCCTGACGGCGGAACTGGAACTGCGCGGCGCGGCCATCGCCCACAGTGTGGCGGCGCGCGGTGCGGGCTACATCCTGGACAACGACGTGCCGCAACTGGTGGGGCTGATCTTCGACGAGGCCCAACTGCGCGAGCGGCACCAGTTCATCGCCTACATCTTCGTCACCGACCCGCAGGGCTCCGTGCTGGCCCACACCTTCATCAAGCCGTTTCCGGAATACCTGCGCATGGCCAACCCCCTGCCCGACGGGGTGGCCAAGAGCGTGGAACTGGTGGACGTGATGGGGGTGTCGGCCTACGACATCGCCGTGCCGGTGAAGGAGGGGCTGTATCGCATCGGCGACGTGCACGTGGGCCTGAGCAAGGACCATATGGACAGCCTGGTGGGCAAGCTGCGGGTGACCTTTCTGGGGTTCATCACGGCGGTGGTGGTGATCACCTTCTTCATCAGCCACTACCTCGCCCGGTACATCACCGCGCCGGTGACGCGCCTGACGCGCATTTCGGACGATCTTTCGCGCGGCAACTTCAACACCGCCGTGGACCTCGACGTGCCCGACGCGGGCTGGGACATCCACGACTGCCCCGCGTACAGCGACACCGACCTGCCGTGCTGGCACTTCGACGAGCAACGCCGGGGCCCGCGCCAGACACCGGAGCGGCTGCACAGCTGCCCCACCTGCGTGTTCTACCGCAAGCGCGGCGGCGACGAGGTGATCCAGCTGGCCGACTCGTTCCGCAACATGGTGTGGTCCATCCGGCTGTACCGCAAGCGGCTGCAGGAATCGGAGGGCAAGTACCGCTCGCTGTTCGACAGCGGGCCGGACCCCATCTTCGTGGTGGACTGCACCGACCTGTGCATCCTGGACGCCAACCCCCGCGCCGTGGAAATGTACGGCTACACCCGCGAGGAACTGAACGGCCTGCCGCTCACCGCGCTGGGCGGCGACGCCGTGCGCGAATGCAGCGCCGTGTTCGACACCGTGTTCGACGGCGGCGATGCGGCGGGCGGCTGCCTGAACATCCCCAAGGCCATGCAGGTGCGCAAGGACGGCAGCGTGTTCCACGTCAACCTGCACGCCTGCCCCATCAGCTATCGCGGGCGGCCCGCCATCATCGTGTCCACCACCGACATCTCCGAAATGATGGACAAGGACGCCCAGATCATTCAGGCGGCCAAGATGAAGTCGCTGGGCGAAATGTCCGCCGGGGTGGCCCACGAACTGAACCAGCCGCTCAACGCCATCCGCATGGGCAGCGACTTTCTGTCGCTGGTCATCGAGCAGGGGCTGCCGGTGCCTCAGTCGCGCCTGCACGAGGTGGCGCGCGACATCTGCACCCAGGTGGACCGCGCCACGGAAATCATCAACACCCTGCGTTCGTTCGGCCGCAAGGCCGATGCGGTCATCGAGCCGCTGGACATCAACCGGCCTACCCGCGCCGTGCTGCCGCTGGTGGAGCGCCAGTTCCTGCTCCAGAACGTGGAGGTGAAGCTGGACCTGGCCGAGGGCCTGCCCCCGGTGCGCGCCCACGAAAACCGCCTGCAGCAGGTGTTCTTCAATCTGGTGACCAACGCCCGCGACGCCATCCTGGACCGCGCCCGCAAGGACGGGGGCCTGCGCGGGGTGATCACCATCGCCACGCGGGCCGAGGCCGACGGCAACGCCGTGGTGGCCACCGTGTCCGACAACGGCGCGGGCATTCCGGAGGCGCTGCGCGAGCAGATCTTCCAGCCGTTCTTCACCACCAAGGTCACGGGCCAGGGCATGGGCCTTGGGCTGTCCATCGTGTACGGCATCGTGCGCGACTACGGCGGCGACATCCGCATCGAAAGCACGGAAGGCAAGGGCACCGCGTTCCACGTGCGCCTGCCCGCCCACCGCGATACCCCGCCGCACGGCGGCAAAAAGGACGACAGCCATGCGCATCCTGGTGATTGACGACGAGGTGCCCACCCTGAAGATGTTCGGCCTGCTGCTGGAGGCCCTGGGGCACGTGCCGCTGGCGGCGGAATCGGGCGAGGAAGGGCTGCTCCGCTTCGACCGCGAACGCCCCGACGTGGTGCTGACCGACATCAAGATGCCCGGCATCGACGGCATGGACGTGCTGCGCGCCCTGAAGGAGGCCGACCCGCGCAGCGAGGTCATCGTCATCACCGGCCACGGCGACACGGAACTGGCCATCGAGGCACTGCACCTGGACGCCACCGACTTCATCAACAAACCGGTGCGGCGCGAGGCGCTGGAACACGCCCTTGCGCGGGCCGAGGAACGCATCCGCCTGAAGCGCGCCAAGGAAGAGGAAATCCGCCTGGTGGCCGGGCCGGGGGTGGCCGAGGCCGACCCCGCGCAGGACGGCGCCGCCGTGGTGCGCATACGCGGCACGGTGAACAGCCCGGCGGAACCGGTGCTGCGCCACGTGTTCGAAGAGGCGCTGCTGACCGGCGCGCCCACCGTGGTGCTGGACTTCGAACCGTCCGTGTCGGTGAACGGCGCGGGCATCGCCGTGCTGGCGGAACTGGTGCGCCACGCCCGCGGCCTGGGGCGCGCGGTGCGCGTCACCGGGGTATCCCCCAACCTTTCCACCGTGTTCGACGTGGTGGGCATTGCCCACAACGCCACGGTGGAGGTGGCGGCAATGGCGGAATAGCGAAGCCCCGCAGCCGCCACAACAGGATATTTACCGCGCGGGCCGGTCTGGCTCGCGCGGCCTGTTTTCAGGCCTTCCCGCCCCTCTGGACAGCCCCACTGCCCGGCGCTAGATAAGCGCAAGGGGCCACAAGCGGCGCGCCGCGCGCCCCGGGCGGGTACTGGCCGGGTACCGGCGTTGCGTACGGCACTGCCTGATGCCGCCAGCGCCCCCCGCACGCCCCCAGTGGCCCTCTTTCCGGAACGGTCCGTCCCCACAGAAAGGCTCGCCATGACCATCCGCGCCCTCATCGTCGATGACGAACGCCCCGCCAGGGACGAACTGGCCTACCTGCTCTCGGCATACCCGGACGTGGAGGCCGCCGAGGCTGCATCGGCCAGCGAGGCGCTGCGCAGGCTGGCGGACGAGAAATTCGACCTGGTCTTCCAGGACATCCAGATGCCGGGGCACGATGGCTTCCACGTCCTGCGCGAGGCCCAGGCCCAGGCCCAGCCGGGCGAGACCGCGCCGCTGTTCGTCTTCGTCACCGCCTTCGACGAGCACGCCATCCGCGCCTTCGAGGAGAATGCCCTCGACTACCTGCTGAAGCCCGTGGCCCCCGCCCGGCTGGCCCGCTGCCTGGACCGGGTGCGCGGTCGGTTGGCCACCGACGGAACACGCCCCTTGCAAAACGCCATGGCCACACTGCTGGGCGCGCTGGGGCATTCCAAGCCGGTGGACCGTCTGGCCGTCGAGCATGGCGGGCGCATCAGCCTCATCCCCACGCGCGACGTGGTGATGATAGAGGCCGAGGAAAAACGCATCGTGGCCGTCACCGACGAAGGGCGCCTGCCCTGCCACAACATGAACACCCTGGCCCGGGCGGAAGAACGCCTGGCCGGGCTGCCGTTCTTTCGGGTGAACCGCGCCGTGCTGGTGAACCTGGAGCGCATTGCCGAATTTTCACCGTGGATCAACGGCAAGTACCATCTGGTCATGAACGACGCGGACCGTACCGAGGTCACCGTCAGCCGCAACCGCGCGCGTGATTTTCGCGCCCGGCTGGGCGTCTAGGGCACTGCACAGGCAAAGACCGCGCAATGCCGCAGGGGCTTGCCTGAAATGCCTTGCCCCGCAACCGCCGCAGGCGCGGCCTTGCCGTCATGCGTCGGCAGGCACACGCAGAACACGTTCCCAAAGAGGGCCACATGGACCCGATACTTTCCCCCCACGTTCCCGAACTGTTCATCACCCTGACCCAGCGCTTCGGCCTGCTGCTGGCCGGGGGCTTCGCCATCATGACCTTTGCCCCGCTGGACAAGGTGGGGCCGGGGCGCTCGCGCCCGCTGTGGGCCACGGCCCTGCTGGTGGTCATGTTCGGGCTGTTCGGCATTCTGGGCACCTACACCGGCAACTTCGTGTTCCAGTCCTTCGCCAACCTGCGGGCCATGGGCGTGATCACCGCCGGGCTGTTCGGCGGGCCGGTGGTGGGCGCGGGGGCGGGCATCATTGCCGCCGGCCACCGCTACCTCATCGACGTGGGCGGGTTCAGCGCGCTGCCGTGCGGCCTTGCCACGCTCAGCGAAGGGGTGCTGGCGGGTCTGGTGGCATGGCGCTTTCCGGAACGGCGGCTGGACTGGGCCACGGCCCTGACCCTGGGCCTGATCGGCGAGACCTACCACATGGGCCTCGTGCTGTGGCTGGCCGAACCGTTCACCGAGGCCGTGGAGCTGGTGCGGGTGATCAGCCTGCCCATGATCCTCATCAACGCCATGGGGGCCGCGCTGTTCGTGCAGGCCCTGCGCCTGCAACTGCACTTCCGCGACCTGCGCGACTCCACTCAGGCCCGGCAGATCCTGTCCATCGCCAACCAGAGCCTGACGCACCTGCGTTCGGGCCTGACGCGCGCATCCGCCCAGGCCACGGCGGAAATCATTCTGGACGAGACCCACGTGGCCGCCGTGGCCCTGACCGGGGGCGACATGGTGCTGGCCCACGTGGGCGCTGGTGCGGACCACCACCTGGCCGGGTTCCACGTGCGCACCATGGCCACCCGGCGGGTGGCGGAAACGGGCGAGCCGCTGTTCGTGCGCGACCGCGATTCCATCGGCTGCCGCCAGCCCGGCTGCCCGCTGACCGATGCCATCATCGTGCCGCTGCGCAAGGGCGGCCAGATTCTGGGCTGCCTGAAACTGTACGGAACAAAGAACCGCCCGCTGGACCATACCCGCTTCGAACTGGCCAAGGGGCTGGCAGACCTGTTCTCCACCCAGATCGAACTGGAAGAAATCGGCATCAAGAATCAGCTCATCGCCCGCGCCGAAATCCGGCGCCTGCAGGCCCAGATCAATCCGCACTTCCTGTTCAACTCGCTGAACACGGTGGCCTCGTTCTGCCGCACCGCCCCCGGCCAGGCCCGCGACCTGATCCTGGACCTTGCCCGGTACATGCGCCGCAACCTAGATTCCAGCCGGGGAGCCATCCGCCTGTCCGAAGAACTTGAACAGGTGCGCTCGTATCTGGTCATCGAGCAGGCCCGCTTCGGCGACCGCATCCGCGCCGACATCGACCTGGCCCCCGGCACCGCCGACTGGCTGATCCCCCCGCTGCTCATCCAGCCGCTGGTGGAGAACAGCGTGCGTCACGGCATCCTGGCCCGCGAGGAAGGCGGGCTGGTGCGCCTTTCGGCCCATGCCGACGGCGACCACCTGCTGGTGACCGTGGAGGACGACGGCGCGGGCATGGACGACGACACCCGCAACGCCATCCTGGCCCCGGACGCCAGCGACCTATCGCCCCGCACGGTTCCCGAAGCCCAGGCCGACCTGTACGCCAGCCAGGCCTGCGCCGACACCATGGTCGAAAGCCTGCGCGACGGCATCGGCGCGCGCAACTGCAACCAGCGGCTGATGCAGATGTACGGTCCCTCGTACGCCATGCGCATAGACAGCGAACCGGGCAGGGGCACGCGCGTCTCGTTCCGCATTCCACGCCAGCAGTTGCAGTAGCACGGGGCAAACCGGCCCGCAGCGTTGCCGCCACGGCCGCGACAACGCCAATACCGCGTGCGGCATGGTCGTGGCCGGTCGCCGGACCCCGCCCCCCCCTTTTGCCGCTCCCGCGTTGCGCCCCCCCCTCTACGCCGCGTTGCCATGCGCGGCGGTTGCGGGTATTTTCCCCCGGTCGCCGGTCACCATGCCGTTCGCGCCATCCCTCTCAAGGAGCACCCATGCCGCCCGGGGCATACCTTGCCATAAGTCTTGCCGCGCTTGTCTGCGGCTACCTTCTCTACGGCCGCCTGATGGTGCGCCTGATGCGCCCGGACAACGCCCGCCCCACCCCCGCCTGCACCATGGCCGACGGGGTGGACTACGTGACGATGCCCGCCAAGAGCGTCTTTCTCATCCAATTGCTGAACATCGCGGGCATCGGACCGGTGTACGGTCCCATCCTGGGCGCGCTGTACGGGCCGTGGGCGCTGGTGTGGATCGTGCTGGGGTCCATCTTCGCCGGGGGCGTGCACGACTATTTTTCGGGCATGCTTTCGGTGCGGCGGGGCGGCCTTTCGCTGCCCGACGTGGTGGGCGACCATCTGGGTACATCCATGCGCCGCTTCATGCAGGTCTTCTCGCTGGTGGTGGTGGTGCTGGTGGGGGTGGTGTTCGTCACCGGCCCGGCACGCCTGCTGTCGGACATGACCACCATACCCGTGATGACGTGGGTGGTGGTCATCTTCGCCTACTACTTCCTGGCCACCATCCTGCCCATCGACGTGGTCATCGGGCGGGTCTACCCCATCTTCGCAGGCTCGCTGCTGGTCATGGCCGTGGGTCTTACCGCCGCGCTGTTCGTCGAAGGGCACGCCACCGGCGCTCCCCTGGCCTGGACCGCGCCCCCCGCAGACCTGCCCATGTGGCCGCTGCTGTTCATCACCATTGCCTGCGGGGCCATTTCCGGCTTTCACGCCACGCAGTCGCCCCTGATGGCCCGCTGCCTGCCCGACGAACGCAGCGGGTTGCCCGTGTTCTACGGGGCCATGATCGCCGAAGGCGCGTTGGCGCTGATCTGGGCCACCCTGGGCATGGCCCTGTACCCCGACCCGGCGAAGTTGCAGGCCGCCATCGCCGCCGGGGGACCGGGCAAGGTGGTCAACGACGTGTCCATGGAACTGATGGGACCGGCGGGAGGCATCCTGGCCATCCTGGGGGTCATCGTGCTGCCCATCACCTCCGGCGACACGGCCTTCCGTTCCGCCCGCCTGACCATCGCCGACGTGCTCGGCATAGCGCAGCGGGAACGGCACCGCCGCCTGCTCATCGCGTTGCCGCTGTTCGCGCTGGGGGCCACCCTGTCGCAGGTCAACTTCGAGGTGATCTGGCGCTACTTCGGCTGGGCCAACCAGGTGCTGGCAACACTGGTGCTGTGGACCGCCGCGGTCTTTTTGGCGCGGGGGGGCATGTTCCACTGGCCCGCCAGCCTGCCCGCCAGCTTCATGACCGCCGTGTGCGCCACCTACATCTGCCATGCCCGCATCGGACTGAACCTGCCGCTGGTCGTTTCTTCATGGATGGGGGGTGCCGCCGCCGTGCTGACGCTGGCTCTGTTCCTGTCCCGCGGCCGCCACAAGGCCTGAATTTCCCCTGTCGCCAGTCGCACCAGTCGCACCAGACGCGTCAGGCGGATTTGGCGTGTAACGGGCGCGCGGCCGTGCCTGGCGCGCTTGGCACGCCCGGCGTGCCGGAAGCGCGCGAAGGCAACGCCATGAACACGGCGGCCGGTTCCTCCGGCGCCCTTCGCATGGCAACGCGACCTCCCCCCCCGCCTCGCACATCGTCTCCTTGTCCTGCCTGCCCGCAAGGCGGACACGTTTGTTCACGCCTGCCCCTGCCCCATCCAGGCGAAGCCACGCCTTTCCAGAAAAATTTTTATTTTATCAGGATATTATCTTATGCTTTCGGCAGGACGCACGCTGAAGGCTCGCATATTTTCATGCCGAAGAAAACCGTTCACCGCTCCCCCAGGCATTTCGAGGCTGCTTTCCTGCATTCCACACGTGAAAAAGTGCACATCGCAACAAGGTGCATTGCCATGAAGCGTGTTTTCCTCCGATTATCCGCCCAAGAGCTGGAAACTGCACTCAGGGCATCCGCCAGTTTTCCATGAACACTGGCAAACCGACAGCATCAACGGAGGAACACGATGAACGCTTTGACGCTTGTCTTCGCTGCACTATGCGTCTTCGCCATCGCCTATCGCTTCTACGGGCTTTTCCTGACCCGCACGGTTCTGGGGGTAAAACCCGGCAGACCGACCCCGGCGATACGCATGGCCGACGGACACGATTACGTGGAAACCAACAAGTACGTGCTCTTCGGGCACCATTTTGCCGCCATCGCGGCGGCAGGCCCGCTGCTTGGCCCGGTGCTGGCGGCGCAGTTCGGCTACCTGCCGGGCACCCTGTGGATTCTCGTCGGCTGCGTGGTGGCGGGAGCGGTGCATGACACCGTGGTGCTGTTCGCCTCGGTGCGCCACAAGGGTCAGAGCCTCGCCTACATCGCCTCCAAGGAAATCGACAAGTTCACCGGCTCGGTGGCCTCGTTCGCGGTGCTGTTCATCCTCATCCTGACCCTGGCGGGCCTGTCCATCGCCGTGGTCAACGCCATGCACGACAGCGCCTGGGGCACCTTCACCGTGTTCGCCACCATTCCCATCGCGCTGCTGATGGGCGTGTACCTGCACGTGTGGCGCGACGGCGACGTGAAGGGCGCCTCCATCATCGGCGTGGTGCTGCTGGCCCTGGCCATCCTGGCCGGCCCGTACGTGGTGGAACATCCGGTGCTGTCCTCGTGGTTCAACATGTCGCGCCACACCATCGCGCTGTCCATCCCGGTGTACGGCTTCGCCGCGTCGGTACTGCCGGTGTGGCTGCTGCTGTGCCCGCGTGACTACCTGTCCACCTACCTGAAGATCGGCACCATCGCGGCGCTGGCCGTGGGCATCTTCTGGGTGCATCCCACCCTGCAGATGGAAGCCATCACCCCGTTCGTGAACGGCGGCGGCCCCATCATCCCCGGTGCGGTGTTCCCGTTCCTGTTCATCACCATCGCCTGCGGCGCGCTGTCCGGTTTCCACGCCATCATCGCCACCGGCACCACCCCCAAGATGATCGGCAACGAACGCGACCTGCTGTTCGTGGGCTACGGCGCCATGCTCACCGAAGGCTTCGTGGCCATCATGGCCCTGATCGCCGCCTGTGTGCTGGTGCCCGCAGACTACTTCGCCATCAACTCCGCCCCGGCCGTGTACGCCAAGCTGGGCATGACCCCCGTGGACCTGCCGCACCTGGCCCAGGCCGTGGGCGAAAACATCCAGGGCCGTCCCGGCGGCGCGGTTTCGCTGGCCGTGGGCATGGCGCACATCTTCTCGTCCATCCCGTTCATGGAACACCTGATGTCGTACTGGTACCACTTCGCCATCATGTTCGAAGCGGTGTTCATCCTCACCGCCGTGGACACCGGCACCCGCGTGGGCCGCTTCTTCCTGCAGGAAATGATCGGCACGGTGGTACCCAAGTTCGCCGAAAAGCGCTGGATGCCCGGCATCCTGATCACCAGCGCGCTGTTCACCGCGTCGTGGGGCTACCTGGTGTACACCGGCGACATCTCGACCATCTGGCCCCTGTTCGGCATGTCCAACCAGTTGCTGGCGGCCGTGGGGCTTCTGATCGGCACCACCATGATCATCCGCATGAACAAGGCCAAGTACGCGTGGATGACCGCCATCCCCGGCCTGTCCATGGTGGCCATCACTTTCTGGGCCGGGTACCTGAACGTGATGAACAACTACCTGCCCAAGGGGCTGTACCTGCTCTCCTCGCTGGCCATCATCGTCATGTGCCTGATGGCGGTGGTCATCGTGGGCACGGTGAAGCGCTGGATGCAGTTGCTGGCCATCCAGAAGACCGTCACCGACGAGGACGGAGAGGAAGTCCTCCAGGTGGTCACCGAATAGCAGACGGACAAACCGCACGAGGGGGCGGGGTCGCCGCCCCCTCCCGCATTACCCTTCCGCCGCCCGGCATGTTGCCGGGCGGCGCCCTTATTTACGGCTGGCATGCGCAACACGCTCCTGATGTCGCCTGCATGCGTCCATTCCGGCAAACAGACACTCCGCCCTTGCAACCCTGCTTATCGCGCCTACGCCAAGATCGGCCTGAACATCCCGCTGAACATCTCGACCTGGATCGGCATCGCCACCACCGCGGTGTCGTTCGCGCTGTTCCTGCCCAAGCGCAAGGCCTTCGAGGCTTCTCCGGCCTAACCGCCACCGCTTCGCCACGGTGAAGCGCATGCGGCATGACGCCGCACCCCGCGCGACAACCAGCCAGCGCCCTGCCTGCACACGCAGACGGGGCGCTTCACGTTGGCGCAACCAGACGGCGGAAAGGAACAAAAAACAACGATATCGCCAGAATAAGGAGGATGCAAAAAGACATGGCCCGTTCCAGCCCCCTTCAGCCTTGCTCGCCCTTCCGCCCCCCTGCCTCATGCTGCCAGCCTTCAGCCAACACGTGCCCACCCGGCATCCGCCCGGCATCCACCCGGGCCACAAAAAATACCATTCGGGAACGAAAAACGACAAATCAACGAAGTTCGATTGAAAATTACAACCGCAGTACACTAAGGACACATATAAAAGCACAACCAAAATACATTTCGTGCAACCAAAACATACAGATGCATGACCATATCTCCGCGCTTTATTAAATAACAAACAATACTCACACAGGCACGCAACAACACACGAAATAAACACTACACACATCAATTAGTAAATTTTGCCCATACACCAAGCAATAAATACACAAAAAATTCATACAAAAAATAAAAACAAACACGCAATCAAACACGCATCACCTAAAAAAGAAATTCAAACATTCACAATATAAACAACAGACAACGCGCAGCCAATGCAATATTACGGCATAGCAGCGCAAATAAAGGAGGAGATCATGCCATCAGTAATGTACTTCATCATAAGCGTCGCCTCGCTTATCATCGGGTACATGGTGTACAGCCGTGTAGTCGAGCGGTTCTTTGGGGCCGATAACTGCAAGGCTACCCCGGCCTGCACCATGGCTGACGGGGTTGACTACGTAAAAATGTCACCCAGAAAGATATTTCTCATCCAGTTGCTGAACATAGCAGGCCTTGGCCCGGTGTTCGGTCCCATTCTGGGCGCGTTGTACGGCCCATGGGCACTGGTGTGGATCGTGCTCGGCTCCATCTTTGCCGGGGGCGTGCACGACTATTTTTCGGGCATGCTTTCGGTACGCTACGCGGGCAAATCCGTTCCCGACGTGGTGGGCTACAACCTCGGCAACGGCTTCAAGCAGTTCATGCGCTTCTTTTCGGTGGTGCTGCTGCTGCTGGTGGGCGTGGTCTTCGTCACCGGCCCGGCGGCGCTGCTGGCCAGCATGACCGACTGGACCCTGCTGGTGTGGGTGGTCATCATTTTCATCTATTACTTCCTGGCCACCATCCTGCCGGTGGACAAGATCATCGGGCGCATCTACCCGCTCTTCGCCGTGATCCTGCTGATCATGGCCGGGGGCCTCACCGCCATGCTGTTCATCAAGGGCTTCGACTTCTACCCCGCCGCGCAGTGGACCAACCAGCACCCCAAGGGTCTGCCCCTGTGGCCGCTGATGTTCATCACCATCGCCTGCGGCGCCATCTCGGGCTTTCATGCCACCCAGTCGCCCATGATGGCCCGTTGCGTGCCCGATGAAAACTGCGGTCGCCCCATCTTCTACGGCGCCATGATCGCAGAGGGCGTCATTGCCCTGATCTGGGCCACCCTTGGCATGACCTTCTACGACACCCCCGACGCGCTCAACGCCACCCTGGCCGCTGGCGGCCCCGGCAAGGTGGTCAAGGACGTGTCCATTGCGCTGATGGGCCCCGTTGGCGGCATCCTGGCCATTCTGGGTGTGGTGGTGCTGCCCATCACCTCGGGTGACACGGCCTTCCGTTCCGCCCGCCTGACCATCGCCGACTTCCTGAACTATTCGCAGGTCGAAAACGTGAAGCGCCTGATCATCGCGGTGCCGCTGTTCGTGGTGGGCGCCTTCCTGTCGCAGATGAACTTCGACATCATCTGGCGCTACTTCGGCTGGGCCAACCAGACCCTGGCCACCATTGTGCTGTGGGCGGCTGCCGCCTACCTGGTGCGGCGCGGCATGTTCCACTGGATTGCCAGCGTGCCCGCCACCTTCATGACCTCGGTGTGCACCACCTACCTGTGCTATGCCAAGATCGGCCTGGGCATGCCGCTGGATGTCTCCACGTGGATCGGCGTTGCCACAGCCGCAGGTTCGCTGATCCTGTTCCTGGCCAAGCGCAAGACGTTCGAAGCTTCCCCGGCGTAATCCAACCCGTTGTTGCAACCGGAAAATGCGAAGGCGGGGTCCACCGGACCCCGCCTTTTCGTTGCCTGCACTGTCTGTTGCGTCTTGCCCCGTCCGGAACCTGCCGGACGGAGGGTGGAAAAATGGCGCTCCGCCTACCCGCCGATGGCGCTCATGCGCCGATTGGCCACGGCGGTGCCGCCCTCGCACGGGGCGTTGGGCAGTTCCTGCCCCGCCCCCCGCAATTCGGCCAGCTGCCCCGCGCGCACCCTGGCCAGCAACTGGTAGCCCAGGGGCTTGCGGCGGTTGGCCAGACGCAGCACCTTGCGCACCGCGTCCATGCCCAGCTTCGGGTGGCGCAACAACGGCCGCAGCCGGTATTCGCGGTCGGAGAACAGGCAGGTGCGCAGCCGCCCGTCGGGGGTTACGCGCAGGCGGTTGCAGTCGCCGCAAAAGTGGTCGGACAGGGGCGTGATGAGGCCGAAGCGGCCCAACCCGCCAGCGATGCCCCACAGCTTGGCCGGGCCCTTGCGCCGTTCGCCGGGGGCCAGGGGGACGAGTTCCGCCAGCCGCTCCGCCGCCGACAGGATGTCCGGCGCGCCCCAGAACTGGTCTTCGGTCCAGCTGGTGCCGCCGCCCATGGGCATGAATTCGATGAACCGCACGTCAACAGGATGGCGACGCGCAAAGTCGAGGAAAGCGGCCAGTTCGTCGTCGTTGACGCCCTTCAGGGCCACGGCGTTGATCTTCACGGCCAGGCCCGCGTCCAGCGCGGCGTGGATGCCGTCCAGCACCTGGGGCAGCATGTCGCGCCCGGTGGTGGCCGCAAAGCGGTCGCGCCGGAAGGTATCCAGCGAGATGTTCACCGTGCTCACGCCAAGGCCGCGCAGTGCGGCAGCGTGCGGGGCCAGCAGGGTGCCGTTGGTGGTGATGCGGATGTCCAGCGCCGGGTGGCGCTGGTGCAGCATGTCCAGAAAACCGGTCAGCCCCTTGCGCACGAAGGGCTCGCCCCCGGTCAGGCGCACCTTTTCCACGCCCTCTTCCACGGCCACGTCCACGATGCGCGCCATTTCCTCGTAGCGCAGCACGTCGTCGTGGGGGATGAAGCGCATTTCCGTGCAGCCCCAGCAGTACGAACAGCGCAGGTTGCAGCGGTCGGTGACGGACAGGCGCAGGTAGCGCACCTTGCGACCGTGGGTGTCGGTCAGGGTGGCCCTGTCGGGCGCGGTGTCCGCAGCCATGCCGGGCACCGCACGGGGTCCGGCATCCCCTTCGGGGACGGCTCCATCTCTGGCAAGGGCGACGGTTCTGGTCATGGCGTTTCCGCGAAGCCGATGCGGGGGCTTCTGCCCGTGCGGCGAGCCTGCTACAGCGCGCCGATGATCCGCCGGGCCATTTCCAGGTCGGCGGGGTAGTTGATGTTGAAGAACGGGAGGGCTTCGCGCACCGTGTAGGGAATGTGCTCGCGCAGGTCCGGCGGCACCACCCGGCTCAGCTTGCGTTCTCCGTCCTCCAGCGCCTGCCGGAACAGCGGCAGGGCCTCGAACTCGTACACGGCCACCAGCGATTCGATGAAGCCGGTCTCCACCTGCCGGAAGGTGGTCATCACGGTGCCCGGCCTGCGCGCGGCCCGCCGGGCCAGCAGCCGTTCCAGCACGGCGCGCTCCATGAACGGCAGGTCGCACGACAGCACCAGCACCGGTCCCTGCGCCACGCGCAGGGCGGTGATAACCCCGCCGAACGGCCCCATGCCCTCCACCTCGTCGTTCAGGCGGTAGTAGGGGCCGTCAACGCCCGTTTCGGACACCGGGCATGGGCGGTTGCCCCGGCAGGATATCCAGACCTCGCCGGTGACCGAATGCAGCAGCGCCGCCGTGCGGGCCAGCATGCCCGGCGCGGATTCGCCGTGCAGGTGCAGGCGGGTCTTGTCCTGACCCAGCCGGGTGGACAGCCCCCCCGCCAGCACCACGCCCACGATGCCGTGCGCGTCATTGCAGGTGGTGGCGTCATTGCAGACGGGGGCGTCATTGCAGACGGGGGCGTCATTGCAGACGGGGGCGTCATTGCAGGCGGCGGCGTCGGGCCGGACTGGGGCGCCCTCGTCCCCCTCGTCCGGCATGTCCGCCGCGTGTTCCGTGCCCCAGCGGCGGTTCATTCCAGTACCCTGCCCCCGGCATCGGCAAACACGGTAAAACGTTCCTCGCGGTCACGCGCAAAGCCCACCAGGGTCACGCCCTGTTCCGTGGCCATGTCCACCGAGGCGGTGGTCACCGCGGAACGGCTGGCGACGAACGAAAAGCCCGCCCGGCGCGCCTTGGCGAACAGGCTGGCCGTCACCCGCGCGGAAACCAGCAGCAGCCGGGGGGCCAGGTCCACCCCTTCGCGCGCGGCCCATCCGGCCAGACGGTCGATGCAGTTGTGGCGGCCAATGTCCTCGGCCCGGCGCAGCAGGCGGCCCTGCACGGGGTCGTACACGCCCGCGCGGTGAAAGCAGCCGGTGCCGTCCCACAGCCCTTCCTCGCCCATGAAGGCGCGCATGGCGTCCAGCAGGACGGCGGCCCGCATGGGTGCGGGAGGTTGCGGAACGCCCGCGCCCGGTGCGGCGCGAAGGCTCACTGCAAAGGCAAGGTTGTCGCCATCGTCCGCGCCCCGGCTCATATCGGTCACCGTGCCCGCGTGGCGTATGCCCCATGCCCCCGGCTCCTGCCCGGTCACGGCGGGGTGCACCCGATCCAGCAGCACGTGGCCAAGGACCAGGTCGGCCAGGCCGTGCGGCCAGGCCCACAGCCGGGTGGACCCGGCGGCGATGCCCGCTTCGCCCGCGCCTCCGGGTTCCGGTCCCCATTCAACGCGCACCGGCACTTCACGGCTCAACACGTCGTCCATGTCGCCCCAGGCCGCGTCCTTGTACCGGCGCACGGAAACATGGCGGGGCATGGCCCCTGTCGGCAATCTGGTCGCGTCGCGCCCGGCCATCAGAACCCCCAGGCCGACGCCGTGGGCCGCGTGTAGCCCTGCTGGCGCGCCACGATGTCCAACGCCAGCGACTCCAGGTCGTCCAGCACCGGGATGGAGATGCGATCGAATTCGCGGAAGTCCGCCACCTTGATGTACCCCTTGCACGACGTGCAGACGTGCACCTGAAAGCCGGGTTCGCCGTCGGCGGTGAAGTATTCGAGGTTCTTCGATTCGTTTTCCAGGCAGAACGGGCACTGCAACCGCTTGGCGCGGTATTCGTGGCGGCAGAACGAACAGGTGTGGTGCAGCGCCCCTTCCTTGCCCACCAGGCGGCCCACCAGCGGCGCGCTGCCGCACACCGGACAGTGGCCGTGCTGCCAGACCACCGGGGTGGCGCCCGGCTGGTCCGCGCCGGTGCGGCGG
>NZ_VSMK01000241.1 GCF_011682075.1 Nitratidesulfovibrio liaohensis | reverse complement strand
GGGGCTGGGCGTGGCCGTGGTGCCGCTGTGCGCCGTGCGCGACGAGGTGGACCGGGGCGAACTGCGCGCGCTGGACGCCGCCGCCCTCGTGGATGCCCCCCAGACGGATGCGTGCCAAGTGAATATGTCCCGGGCGGATGTCCCCGGAATCCGCACTTCCCTGTCCGTCCCCGTGCTGCTGGCCCTGCCCGCCCGGCGGCAGGTGCCCGCCGCTGCCGCCTTTTTCGCCGGGATTCTGCGCGACCTGTTCCGGCCCTGACCCTCGGCCCCTGCCCAGCGTCCCCTCCCCCTTGTGCCCTGACCGCCCCGTCTTCCGGTCCGTCTCCCGGTCCGCCAAGCCGATCCGGGCGGCACCCCTGCCGCGTATCAATCTCCCCACCGGCCCTGCCCACACCAACAAAGAAAGAGGCCGCAGCGTTACCACTGCGGCCTCTTCGAAATATGGTGCCGAGGAAGGGACTCGAACCCTTACAGGATTTCTCCCACTACCCCCTCAAGATAGCGTGTCTACCAATTCCACCACCTCGGCACGGGGAACGACCGTATAGCGTTGGACGCCCCGGATTGGCAAGCACTTTCTGTCGTTTTTCCGCACCTTCGGTGCCGGTGCGTGACAAACCTGCGGCGCGACGCGCCCTCTGCCGATCTCAGCCGCGACGGGCTGCGGCGAAACACCGTTTGCCCCCTTCCTCCACCCGCCGGAGGGAGGCGCGCCGCAGGGGCCGGATGCACCGCCCGCTTCCGGCGTCACGTCTCGCGCCACCTCCGGTCCCGGTACGCAATCCGGCACATTCCGCCGCGCCCTCAGCGGCTTGCGGTGGTTGCGGGTTTGCATGTACTGTCGTGCCCTGTCTTCATCCGCCGCCGCAACGGCCCTTTCCGGCAGCCCGCACGGGCCGCCATGCCATGGCACGGCCTGCGTTGCCGCAGCCACCCCGAACCCACACGAACCGTACCCACGCATGAACATACCCGACTTTCACCCCGCCCAGCAGGCCCGGAACAGTTCCGCATCCACTCAGGCCGCGTCTCCCCATGCAGCATCCGGCGGTGCACCCGGCAGCATCCTGTGCCTGGACATCGGCAGCGGCACCCAGGACGTCTTGCTGACCATGCCCGGCCTGAATCCCGAAAACTGGCCGCGCTTCGTGCTGCCCACGCCCGCCCGCCGAGTGGCCAAGCGCATCGCCGAACTCACCGCCGAAGGCCGCCACATCTGGCTGCACGGCGAGAACATGGGCGGCGGCTTCTTTGGTGCGGTAAAGGCCCACGTGGCCGCCGGTCTGCGCATGGCCGCCCATCCGGACGCGGCCCTGGCCCTGCACGACAACCCGGAACGGGTGCGCGCCCTTGGCGTGGACATTGCCGAATCCTGCCCCGCCGGGTTCGCCCCGGTGCGTCTGGCCGACTACGAGCCCGGCTTCTGGCGCGCCCTGCTGGATACCTGCGGCCTGCCGCAGCCGCACCTGGTGGTGGCCGCCGCACAGGATCACGGTCACCATCCGCAGGGCTCCAACACCGTGGGCCGCTTCGAGCTGTGGCGCGATTTTCTCAACAATTCCTCGGACGGCCAGCCCGGTGACGGCCAAGCAGGCGCCAACCCGGCCAGCCTGATCTACGACGTACCACCCGCCCAGTTCACCCGCCTGAGCACCTTGCAGCGGGCCATCGGCGGCGGCCCCGTGGCCGATACCGGCGCAGCCGCCGTGCTGGGCGCGCTGGCCCTGCCCGAAGTGCAGGCCCGCAGCGCCCGCGAAGGGGTGCTGGTGGTCAACGCGGGCAACAGCCACACCATCGCCTTTCTGGTGTTCCGCCAGAGGGTGTGGGGCGTGTACGAGCACCACACCGGCATGCTGACCACCGAAAGCCTGCTGCACGACCTGAACGAATTCCGCCTGTGCTGGCTGCCCGACGAACAGGTGCGGGCCGCCGGGGGCCACGGCAGCGCCTTTGCCCCGGACATCCCGCCGGAAACGGAGGGCTTTCGCCCCGCCTTCGTGCTGGGCCCGCGCCGCGAAATGCTGCGCGGGCACGGCCAGTTCATCGCTCCGCACGGCGACATGATGCTGGCGGGCTGCCACGGGTTGTTGCACGGGCTGGATCTGCGCGTCAGGGCTTAACAGGACCACGCGACAGGGCTGGCCGCCCGTGCGACAGGGCTGGCCGCCCGTGCGGCAGGATTCAGCCCCGTGCGGCGGCCTTGCCCGGTTCGCAACCGATGGGCACTCGCACCGCCTGCTGGCTACAGTGCCACCCGGACACTCGTTTTTTTTCGGCCAACACGGCCCGCCACGCGGGCAACCATAAAGAGGGGTGCCATGGAATTCTTCGACATCGCCGAAATCTGGAGCCGCGAGGCCATCACCGCCGCCCAGATCGTCCGCCTGCGCAACACCGTGGAGCAGGCCATGAAGTCGCCCTTCTACGGCCAGCGACTGAAGGAGGCGGGCGTCACCCCCGGTTCCATCCGCTCGCTGGACGACGTGCGGCGCATCCCGCTCACCAGCAAGGACGACCTGCGCGCCCAGTACCCCGACGGGCTGATCTGCGTGCCCAAGTCGGAACTGGTGCGCATGCACGCCTCCAGCGGCACCACCGGCACCCCCACCGTGGTCTACCACACCCAGTCCGACCTCAATTCCTGGGCGGACCTGATGGCCCGCTGCATGCACATGGTGGGCATCCGACGCGAGGACGTGTTCCAGAACATGGCCGGGTACGGCCTGTTCACCGGCGGCCTCGGCATCCACTACGGCGCCGAGCGCCTGGGCTGCCTGACCATCCCCGCCGGGGCGGGCAACACCCGCCGCCAGGTCAAGCTGGTGCGCGACTTCAAGACCACCGTGGCGCACATCATCCCCTCGTACGCGCTGTACCTGGGCGCCGCCCTGCGTGACGAAGGCGAAGACCCCGCCGGACTGCCCCTGCGCATCGCCCTCATCGGCGCGGAACCCCACACCGAGGAGGCTCGTCGCCGCATCGAGGACATGCTGGGCCTGAAGGCCTACAATTCCTATGGCCTGTCCGAGATGAACGGCCCCGGCGTGGCCTTCGAGTGCGTGCATCAGAACGGCCTGCACGTCTGGGAAGACGCCTACATCGCCGAAATCATCGACCCCGTCACCGGCGAAGCCGTGCCCGACGGCGAGGTGGGCGAACTGGTCATGACCACCCTGTGCCGTCAGGGCATGCCCGTGCTGCGCTACCGGACACGCGACCTGACCCGGTTCCTGCCCGGCGAATGTCCCTGCGGTCGCGTGCATCGCAGGCTCGACCGCATCCTGGGCCGTGCCGACGACATGCTCATCGTCAAGGGCGTGAACATCTACCCCATGCAGGTGGAACAGGTGCTCATGGGCTTCCCCGAAGTGGGCCAGAACTACCTTATCGTGCTGGAGCGCGACGACTTCCGCGACGTGCTGCGCGTGAAGGTGGAAATCCGCGACGAGTACTTCGAGGAAGACATGCGCAAGCTGCACGGCCTGCGCGAACGCATCACCCGCCGCATCCACGACGAAATCCTGGTCACCCCCAAGGTGGACCTGGTCCAGCACAACAGCCTGCCCAAAAGCGAAGGCAAGGCCCAGCGCGTGCAGGACCTGCGCGAACGCCCCGCGTTGTAGGTTACGGTACTTCTGTTGAAAGTAATGCGGGGGAGGGGAGGAAACTTTTCCAAAAGTTTCCTCCCCTCCCCCGCACCCCCACCCCTCCTTCAAAACGTTTCAATTGGGGCGCATTGATAACGGCATGGTTCGCCGCTATTCCCAATCCGCCACCTTCACACCAAGTGATCCATCATGGAATACATTCTCGCCACCCTGTGCATCATTGTGCTGTTCGGCATGATCGGACTCAACGTGTTCGGGCTGCCGGGCAACTGGCTGGCCGTGGGCGTGCTGGCGCTGTGGAAGCTGCTGGCCCCCGCCGCGCCGGGCATGGACACGTGGTTCTTCGCCACGGTCATCGGGGCCGCCGCCGTGGGCGAAGTGCTGGAATTCGGCGTGCAGATGCTGGGCGGCAAGCGGTACGGCTCCACCGGGCGAGGCAACCTGGGCGGCATTCTGGGGGCCATCGCCGGGGCCATCCTGGGCGCGCCCTTCCTGTTCGGGCTGGGGGCGCTGCCCGGCGCGCTG
>NZ_VSMK01000240.1 GCF_011682075.1 Nitratidesulfovibrio liaohensis | reverse complement strand
GGCAGACCGGTCCGTCGGCCCTGCGGCCATCGCCAGCCCCGCCCCGCGCGGGGCCTTATGCGCGGCAACCGGCCATCGCCGCCCCGCGTTCCCACCGCCCCCACCTTTCGGGAGAAGGAATGTTCGATACCCTGTTCAAAAGCATCTTCGGCTCTTCCAACGACCGCTACATCAAGCGCTGCCGCACCCGCGTCGAGGCCATCAACGCCCTTGAACCGCAGATGCAGGCCCTTGCCGACGCAGACTTTCCGGCGCGCATTGCCGAATACCGCGAACAGGCCCAGAACGGTCGCAGCCTGGACGACCTGCTGCCCGAAGTCTTTGCGCTGACGCGCGAGGCGGGCAAGCGCGTCCTGAACATGCGCCACTTCGACGTGCAGTTGGTGGGCGGCATGGTGCTGCACGAAGGCCGCATCGCCGAAATGAAGACCGGTGAAGGCAAGACCCTTGTGGCAACCCTGCCCGTGGTGCTGAACGCCATTTCCGGCCTTGGCGTGCACGTGGTCACCGTCAACGACTACCTGGCCAAGCGCGACGCCGCATGGATGGGCCGCCTGTACAACTTCCTGGGGCTTTCCGTGGGCGTCATCGTGCATGGCCTGTCCGACGAGGAACGCAAGGAAGCCTACGGCGCCGACATCACCTACGGCACCAACAACGAATTCGGCTTCGACTACCTGCGCGACAACATGAAGTTCTACCCGCACCAACTGGTGCAGCGCGAACACAATTTCGCCATCGTGGACGAAGTGGACTCCATCCTCATCGACGAAGCGCGCACGCCGCTGATCATCTCCGGCCCGTCGGAGGATTCCACCGGCCTCTACCGCCGCGTGGACGACATCATCCCCAAGCTTTCGGCCGAAACCCACTTTTCCGTGGACGAAAAGGCCCGCACCGCCACACTCACCGACGAGGGCGTGGCCAAGTGCGAAGAGCTGCTGGGCATCGACAACCTGTTCGACCCCGGCAACATCACCTTCCAGCACCACGTGTTGCAGGCCCTGAAGGCCCACCACGTGTTCCGGCGCGACGTGGACTACATCGTCACCCCCGAAGACCAGGTGGTCATCGTGGACGAATTCACGGGCCGCCTCATGCCGGGCCGCCGCTTCAGCGACGGGCTGCACCAGGCGCTGGAAGCCAAGGAAAAGGTGAAGGTTGAAGCGGAAAACCAGACGCTGGCCTCCATCACCTTCCAGAACTACTTCCGCATGTACAAGAAGCTGGCGGGCATGACCGGCACGGCGGACACCGAAGCCGTGGAATTCCAGCAGATATACGGGTTGCAGGTCATCACCATACCGACCAACAGGCCCATGGTCCGCAAGGACTACCCGGATTCCATCTACCGCACCCGGCGCGAAAAGTTCGAGGCCATCGTGGCCGCCATCGGCGAACTGCACAAGAGCGGCCAGCCGGTGCTGGTGGGCACCATTTCCATCGAGACGTCGGAACTGCTTTCGGCCATGCTCAAGAAGACGGGCGTGCCGCACAACGTGCTGAACGCCAAACACCACGAGCAGGAAGCCGAAATCGTGGCTCAGGCGGGCCAGCGCGGCAAGGTCACCATCGCCACCAACATGGCGGGCCGCGGCACCGACATCGTGCTGGGTGAAGGCGTGCGCGAAAGCGGCGGCCTGCACATCCTGGGTACCGAACGCCATGAAAGCCGCCGCATCGACAACCAGTTGCGCGGTCGCTCGGGCCGCCAGGGCGACCCCGGTTCTTCGCGGTTCTACCTTTCGCTCGAAGACGACCTGATGCGCCTGTTCGGGTCCGACCGCATCTCCGGCCTGATGCAGAAGCTGGGCATGGAAGAAGGCGAACCCATTGAGAACCGCATGGTCAGCCGGGCCATCGAAAACGCCCAGAAGCGCGTGGAAGGCCACAACTTCGAAATCCGCAAGACCTTGCTGGACTACGACAACGTCATGAACCAGCAGCGCGAGGTCATCTACACCCTGCGCCGCGAAACCATGATGGAGGCGGACCTTGAAGAAACCGCCGTCGAGTTCATGGACGACCTGTTCGACGAAATCTACGGCGACGCGGAGCAAGGCAAGGGCAGCGAGGGCGACGACGCCAAGGCCTACGCCATGGCCCGCCTGCGCGACGTGTTCAACATCACCCGCGTGCTGCCCCTGACGGATGGCAACCTGCCCGACCGCGAAACCGCGCGCGGCGCCGTGCTGTCCATCCTGGACGAACTGAAGCGCGACACCGGCGAGGTGTACCGCGACATCCTGCGCTTCTTCCTGCTGGAAGAAGTGGACCGCTGCTGGAAGGAACACCTGCTGAACATGGACCACCTGCGCGACGGCATCGGCCTGCGCGGATACGGCCAGCGCGACCCCAAGCAGGAATACAAGCGCGAGGGCTTCTCGCTGTTCCAGGAAATGCTGTTCCGCGTGCGCGAAAACCTGTTCCGCGCCCTGACCCGCCTGCGCATCCAGCGCGAGGAACAGGCGCCGCCGGAAGAACTGAAGCAGGAATTCAAGCACAAGGAAGAGCCCAAGAGCCTGAACTATTCCGGCGCGCAGAAGGAAACCCCGTCCGCCGCGCCCGAACGACGAGGCGAGCCCAAGGTTGGCCGCAATGACCCGTGCCCCTGCGGCAGCGGCCAGAAATACAAGAAGTGCTGCGGCGCGTAACGCGCCGTACGGCACAGTCGCACACAGTCAGGGGCGGAGCGGGTAATACCCGCTCCGCCCCTGACCGTTGGGGCAGACGGCCTTCCGGCTGACCCGACGGCGCCGCACGAGCGCAGGCGGCATGCACTGCCGCCGTAAAACAATCGTGCGGACGTGCCTTTGCAAGACCCGGCTTCCGGGGCTTGCCATCCGTCATGGACCGGAGCGGGTATTACCCGCTCCGCCCCTGTCCGTTGGGGCAGACGGCCTTCCGGCTGACCCGACGGCGCCGCACGAGTGCAGGCGGCATGAACTGCCGCCGTAAAATGTTCGTGCGGACGTGCCTTTGCAAGACCCGGCTTCCGGGGCTTGCCATCCGTCATGGACCGGAGCGGGTAATACCCGCTCCGCCCCTGACCGTTGGGGCAGACGGCCTTCCGGCTGACCCGACGGCGCCGCACGAGCGCAGGCGGCATGCACTGCCGCCGTAAAACGATCGTGCGGACGTGCCTTTGCAAGACCCGGCTTCCGGGGCTTGCCATCCGTCATGGACCGGAGCGGGGGTTCTCGCGCCGCCCTTCACTTTTCCGGGACTTGCCCGTAATACGCACCACGTGTCCGCCGTACGCCGAATGGCGCGGCGCCACGCGCCAGCGGGCACCCCACGCACCCGACAACCGGCCCACCGGGCCGAACACGGAGCCAGTATGGCCACCAACGACACCCCGGCAGCGTCCCCGACCAGCAACGGAGAAATCCCCGCCACCTGCGCGGCCCCCAAGGGCTTCCGCTTTGCCACCACGGGCGCCGGGTTCCGAAAGTCGGGTAGGGACGACCTGGCGCTGGTGGTCAGCGATACCCCCGCCGTGGCCGCCGCCGTGTTCACCAAAAACCTGTTCCAGGCCGCCCCGGTGCTGGTGGCGCGCGACATTCTGGCCCGCGCCCCCAAGGCCCGCGCGGTGCTGATCAATTCCGGCCAGGCCAACGCCTGCACCGGCGACGAAGGCCTGACCAACTGCCGCGCCACGCTGGAACTGGTGGCCGCCGCCACCGGCCTTGTGCCGCAGGACATCCTGCCCGCGTCCACGGGGGTCATCGGCGCGCAACTGGCCATGGACAAGTGGGCCGCCGCCGTGCCCGACCTTGCGGCAAACCTTGGCAAGAAGAGCCCGGAAGATTTCGCCAAAGCCATCATGACCACCGACGCCTTTCCCAAGTTCGCCTCGCGCACGGTGGAGCTTTCCGGCGGCACGGTGACCCTGGTGGGCATGGCCAAGGGCGCGGGCATGATCTGCCCCAACATGGCGACCATGCTGGCCACCGTGCTGTGCGACGCCGACGTGGAACCCGCCGCCTGGCAGGCCCTGTTCCGCGACGCGGTGGACGCCACCTTCAACCGCGTGACAGTGGACGGTGACACCTCCACCAACGACACCGTGTTCGGGCTGGCCAACGGCGCATCCGGCGTGGCCGCGCGCGGCGCGGACCTGGCCGTGCTGGGCGCGGCGCTT
>NZ_VSMK01000239.1 GCF_011682075.1 Nitratidesulfovibrio liaohensis | reverse complement strand
TGCGCCATTCGCTGGCGGCCTTGCAGTCCGGCGGGCCGCGCATGGCGGACGTGGCGGGCGGCATCGGGTACATAGTGGGGCTGGCGGGCATCGCCCTGTGGGCCCGCTCGCGCCGCCGCTGACACCGGCAGGACCAGAAGACGGCAAGAATCCGGCCCGGCTCGCCTCTGCCCGCCCAGCCCAGCCCAGCCCAGCCCTGTCCAGTCCTGCCCAGTCCTGGCCAGTCCTGGCCAGACCAGTCCAGACCAGTCCAGATCAACCCTGACACGTCCTGACCAGACCGGCCCGCCGCCGCGCGCATGCCGCATACACTTTCGCACCACGCAGGCTCGCTCCGTTGGGCGGGCCTGTGCGGTGCGGCACCTGCCCTTCTGCCCCGCCGTTTCGACAATGCAGGCGTTTCGTCAGACATCCCGATCCGCCCATTCGACATGCCCGTCCGAAAGCGCCCTGCCCCGCGCACCGGGTTGCGCTTGCCCACGAAACCGCCTATGCACCTGCCGTTCGCGCCCAGCCGCGCGCCACGCAATCCACCACAGCGAGACACCATGGCCGCCCCCGACGCCAAGAAACTGAAAAAGCGCATCGCCGAAATTCGTCGCCGCAAGGCCGAACGGGCAATGGACCCCTTTTCGCAGCTCATCCACGATTTCTGCCGCCCGCTGCTGGCCGTGGCCGAAGAACTGAGCGGCCCGGAAAACGCCGTGAGCCTGGGCGTGTTTGCATGGAATGCGGCCTTCCTGCCCGACGAACGCTGGCAGGCCAACCTGCGCCTGTCGCTGGTGCGCTTCGACCTGACGGACGACGCGCAGGAGGCTCTGGAAGGCATCGTGGAGGAAATGATCCGCCAGAAGCGGCTGATGTTCCCGGATGATCGCCGGGTGGTGACCCGCTTCGACGTTACGGCGCGGGACGGCAAGGTGTTCGTGGAGGCGGCGCAGCGCACCGCCACCAAGGAACTGATGCCCCACCTGCGCCCGGAATACGCGGTAACCGCGCCCGGCACCCATGGGGCCGATATGCACACCGCAAATGCTGGCGAGGCTGGATGCGCGGGATGCCCCTCTGCCACGTCGGGGGGCTGCCCGTCTGCCGGAACTGGCGGAGCATGCCCGTCATCGGTGCAGCCGGGGTCGTTGTTGCCGGGGCAGGCTATGTCCCTGTCCACCACGGAAGAAGCCCCGGAAGCTTCCCCGGCAGGCGATACCGCCAGCGGCAAGGACTGACGCGTTCCGCACCCACGGCCAGCCGTTTATCCATGGCGACCGGTGCGCCCCGCTCCCGTCTTTCGCCTGCCCTGCGGTGGGGCGGATTCCGCCACCCTGACCGGCACGTCCGTGCCTGTCTGGCACGTCCGGCCTGTCCTGCCAGTCCGGCATGTCCGGCCTATCCGGCACTTCCGGCGCCTCCGCCCCGCCTGCCCGGTGCGCGCCCTAGTCCTTCAGCCCGTCCACGTCGCGCGCGGCCTCGTTCGGGTCATCACCCGCAGCAATACGGCGCAGCACCCGCAGGTTGCGGCGATCCTCGGCCAGATCCTTGCCCTTGTGCGTTTCCAGTACCATGGGGTGCCCGGCAAAACGCGGGTCGCGCACCAGCCGGGCAAACCCGGCGGCCCCCACATGGCCCAGCCCGATGTGGGCGTGCCTATCACTGTGCGCACCGCATGGCGTGGCGCTGTCATTAACGTGGAACAGACGCACCCGCCCAAGCCCCACCGCACCGTCCACCGCCGCCATCAGCCGTCTGTAGCCTTGCTCCGTGGCCAGGTCGTATCCGGCGGCGCAGGCGTGGGCCGTGTCGATGCACACCCCCAGCCGCTCGCGGGCCGGGCAGGCATCCATCATGCGCCCAAGGTCCTCCACGTCGCCCCCGAGGCAGGTGCCCTGTCCGGCGGTATTCTCCAGCAGCACGCCCACGCCATCGGCATGGGGATGCAGGCGCCCCGCCACGTCGAAGGCTGCTGCAAGCCGCTCGGCCACACGGCGCACGCCGCGTTCCACGCCCTGCCCGCCGCTGCCTTCCATGTGCGCGCCGGGATGCAGCACCACCCACGGGATGCCCAGCAGGCCGCACCGCCCGATCTCTGCGGCCAGCCCGCGCACCGAGCGTGCTCCGGCGTCCTCATCGGGCGAGGCGAGGTTGAACAGGTACGAGGCGTGCGAGGCCACGAATCCTCCGCCCCAGGCGGCCACGGCGGCACGAAAGCGTGCGGCGTCGCCATCCGAAGGGCAAGGCACCTCCCACCGCCGCTGGTTGGCGGTGAACACCTGCAAGGCCTGCGCTCCCACCGCCACGGCGTGGTCCACCGCGCGCCAGAGCCCCCCGGCAACGGACATGTGCGCTCCGAACTGCGGCATTGCTCAGTACCCCGTAACATTGAATGTTGTCCGCAATGGCGCCGCGCATGGCGCACCGCGCACCGCCGCATCTCCGTTTCGCGCCGGTCTGCCTCACTCCGTGCGGCTTCGCACCCCCATACCGCTACCCGCAGACACGATGCACCATCGCGGGGCGGCAAACCCCCATGGCGCACGGACCCCCCACCTGCATGGCGGCACGATCCACGCACCGAGCATGGAGCCCCTACCACATTCCCTACCAACAGATTTAGCGTTCCGCCCAATATCGCACAGTGCATGAGCGTGCTAGACAGGCATCATCGAAGGAAGCCGCGAACCGCGAGCACCTTCCCGAACATGCCCCCGGAACAGCCCCCGGAGACGGTACCCCCGCTTCTGCCACCGTCTCCGGGGGCACTTTATTGCCCGCCGCGCGGCAACATGACGCCGCCTTGGCGACCGGACTCATGACGCCGCCTTGGGCGGCTGGGCATCACCCCCGGTAGCCGAACAGCAGGCGCAGCAACCTGCGCGCCCCGGCGGAAAACAGCACCCGCGACACCACGTTGCCCGCCGCGCGGGCCGAAATCTCGCCCAGCGTGGGATAGGGATGCACGGCCCCGGCCAGCGCGGAAAGGCGCACCCCGCCGCCCAGAACCGCCACCCATTCGTTCAGCACCTCGCCCGCGTGCGGCCCCACGGCCTGCACGCCCAGCACCTTGTTGCTGCCCTTGCGCAACACCAGCTTCAGGCGGCCTTCGGGTGTGCCTTCGGTCAAGGCGCGGTCGTTGGCGGCAAAGGGCTCCACATGCACGTCCACGGGCAGGCCGCGTTCGGCGGCCATGCGCTCGTTGCAGCCCACGGATGCCAGCTCCGGGTCGGTGAAGGTGCACCACGGCATGCGCGCATGGTCCGCCCGGCGCGGCAGGCGCAGCACCGCATTGGCCACCACAACCCCGGCCTCGTGCCCTGCCGCATGGGTGAACTGCCAGTCGCCGGTCACGTCACCCGCCGCGAAAATGTGCGGCTGGCTGGTGCGCATGCGCTGGTCCACGCTGATGCCGCCGTGTTTTGCGGTGGTCACTCCCGCCGCCGCAAGGTCCAGCCCGGTGATTTCCGGCGTACGGCCCAGGGCCGCCAGCAACCGGTCCGCCCGGACCACGAGCGGGCCGCGTCCCTCGCCCTGGGGAAGCTCCAGTTCCGCCTCCACGCACGTCCCGGCTGCGTCATTTCCGCCCGGTCCAGCTGACGCCGCGCGCAGCATCTTCACCGTGGCCCCGGTCAGCACGCGCACCCCGTCGGCGGCCAGGGCGGCGTGCACCACCCCAGCCATGTCCGCATCGTCGCGCGGCAGAATGCGCGGGCCGCGCAACACCATGGTCACCTGCGACCCCAGACGGGCAAAGGCCTGGGCCATCTCGCAGGCCATGGGGCCGCCACCCAGCACCAGCAGAGAGGCGGGCAGCGCATCCAGCGAAAAGAGTTCCCGGTTGGTCAGGAAAGGCACGGAGTCCAGCCCCGGCAGGGGCGGCAACTGCGGTGAGGAACCCGTGGCCACAAGGATGCGGGCGGCGCTTACCCGCCGCCCGCCGATGTCCACGGTATGCGGGTCGCAAAAGTGCGCCGGGCCGAAGCGCACGTCCACCCCCAGCCCGGTGAAGCGTTGCGGGGAATCGTGACGCTGGATCACGGCCTGCACCTCGCGGATGCGCCGGGCCACGGCGGCGAAATCCACCGGGGCCAGTTCCGGCGCGGGCAGGCCGAAGTACGCGGCGCGGCGCATGACATGACGCGCCCGGGCCGTGGCCAGCAGGGTCTTGCTGGGCAC
>NZ_VSMK01000238.1 GCF_011682075.1 Nitratidesulfovibrio liaohensis | reverse complement strand
TCTCCGCGCTGCTGGAGGCCCGCGCCCAGGGCAAGGCATGGAGCGGGCGAGCCCGGCTGCGGCGGGGCGACGGCGCGTCGTTCGAGGCGGAATGCCGCTTGGCTCCCTTGCGTGATGGCGCGGGCGCGGTGACCCACTTCGTGTGCACCATAGAGGACGTCAGCGAGCGGCTGCTGTTGCAGGCCCAGCTGTTGCAGGCCCAGAAGCTGGAATCCATCGGGCAGTTGGCCTCGGGCATCGCGCACGAGATCAATACCCCCATCCAGTTCGTGGGCGACAACGCGCGTTTTCTGGGCACGGCGGTCAGCGCGCTGGATGTGGCCATTGCCGGGTACGACGCACTGCTGCGCCAGGCGGTGGCGGCTTGCGGCGCGACGGAGGGCACGGCCCCTGGCGCCGCTGCTTCCGGCGGGACTGGTGACGCCGGGGGGCTGCTGGCCGGGGCGGCACGCCTGCGCGAGGAAACCGACGTGGATTTCGTGCTGGCCGAATTGCCCGCGGCCGTGCGCCAGGTGCAGGACGGTGTGGAGCGCGTCTCCGGCATCGTGCGGGCCCTGCGCGAATTCTCGCACCCCGATGTCGGGGGCAAGGTGCCGGTGGACGTCAACGCCGGGCTGGCCAACACGGTCACCGTGTGCCGCAACGAGTGGAAGTACGTGGCCGAGGTGCACCTGGACCTGGTGCCTGACCTGCCCCATGTGATGGGCCACGCGGGTGACCTGAACCAGGTGTTCATGAACCTTCTGGTCAATGCCGCCCACGCCGTGGACGACCGGTTGCGGGCCGATGGCGTCGCGCAGGCCGACGCGCAGCCCGGAAGCCGCGACACGGCACGGGGCCCGGACGAGGAAACGGTACCGGATGCGGCCAGCGGCATGGGTGCGGATACGACCGGACGGGCGCGGGGGCACATCACAATCAGCACCCGGATCGTGGACGGCGAGGTGCTGGTGCGCGTGCGCGACGATGGGACCGGTATCGCCCCGGAAGTGTTGCCGCGCATCTTCGACCCCTTTTTCACCACCAAGGAGGTGGGGCGGGGCACCGGCCAGGGGCTGGCCATTGCCCGCAATCTGGTGGTGAACAAGCACGGCGGGCGCATCGAGGTGGACAGCAAACCCGGAGAGGGCGCGGAGTTCATCGTGTATTTGCCCGTGGGGACGCCGTGAGGATGTATGGCTGCGCAACGCAACACAACGGGGCGCGGGTGGTGGCGCGATCTTGCCGAGAGTTGAGGAGGCAGGTCTGACAGGGCATTGGCGGCGAAGGCAGGGGGCGTGGCAGGCCAGGCCCGGGCAGGCCGAAGCAGATGGAAACCTGGGGCAAGGGAAAGGAGCAGGGGCGTGCAGTGTGATGGGTACCGCAGGCCGCGCACCTTCGCGGGGCAGGTGGCCCGGTGCGTGGTCCGAAGTTTGACCTGGCATGCGGCCCGACCTGCCGGACACGGCCTGGTGCGCATGGCGGCATGTCTTGCCGTCTGCCTTTTCCTGTCGATGCCGGTGGCGTCGCTGTCCGCCCGGACGAATCCGCTTCCGGCGGCCTCTGCGAGGCAGGACTCCGCCCGGCAAGACTCAGCCCGACAGGATTCCGCCCGACAGGATTCCACATGGACGGGGCAGTCAACGCGGCCCGATGCCTCCGGGCTGGTCTTCGTCACCCAGCAGTATCCGCCGTTCAACTACCTGGAGCGCGGTGAGGGTACGGAACGCGTGGGCGGCCCCGTGGCCGAGATCATCACCATGGCCTGCGCGCGCATGGGGGTGGGCTGCACCTTCCGCCTGCTGCCGTGGGCGCGCGCGCAGCAGGAGGTGCGCAACGGCACGGCGGACGGCATTTTCACCATCGGATTCGTGCCGGAGCGCCAGCAGTGGCTGCATTTCTGCCCGCCGCTGTTGCGCGTCGAATACGGTTTTTTCGTGCGCATGGAAAATCCCCTGCACTACGTCACCCCCCGCGATGTAACGGGCTACCGGGTGGGGGTGTACGGCCCCTCGCTGACGTCGGACATTCTGGGACAGCTGGCGCGGCAGGTGCCCATGACGGTGGATGTGGCCCCCGATAATGACGCCGGGTTCCTCAAACTGGCGCAGGGCCGCATCGACGCGGTGTTCTCCAACCGCGAGAACGGCCTTGCCACCATCGCCCTGCTGCGCATCGCCAACCTGCGCTATGCGGGCTGGCACAGCCGGGTCGATTACACGGTGGCCTTTTCGCGCCAGACGGCGCCGGAAGTGGTGGAAGCCTTCGAAGCCGCGTTGCGCGAACTGCACCGGGAGGGCGAACTGCAACGATGCCTTGCCCGGTACGGGTTGCAATCCACCTATCCCGATGTGCAGGACGGCAAGGACCGTGAGGGCACGCGGGGCAGGCCGCGCGGCGAAGGTCCGGCTGGCGCGAACCCCGTGGCCACGTCCGGCTGAAGCGTTAGCGGGGAGTCGGCCCGGCACGTCGCCCGGCACGTTCGCCCGGCACGTTCGCCCGGCACGTTCGCCCGGCACGTTCGCCTGACACGTTCGCCTGACATGACCGCCCGATCCTCGACGTGCTCCCGGCTCCTCCCTGACTCGCCTCCTGATTGGTTAGCAAGGGCCGTTGCCGTCGGGTATGCGCGCTGCATCCGTCAGTTCACGCCGGGCCGCGCCACGCCGGGCCACGCTCAGGCGATCACTCTCGCCCGTGCGGGTGAGCACCTTCGGGACCGGCATTGCCCGGTTGCGTCCCCGGCACGGCATGCGCTATGCATTGCCGTTCCCGAAAGCGGCAATTCCGACGCCACCTCCGGGGGGCCTTTCCGTGAAGGAACAGGGCCCCGGCGGTCCGGCATGTTCCGTTTCGGCCCCACGACCGAATCCCGGCTGTTCCGCGCGTGCGCCATGGCCGGTTTTCCCACACGCACACCACGCGTCCGCGCGTGCCCACACGGCGATACGGCATGAACAGCAAAAAACGCATCCTTGGCATACTGCTCGGCGTCATGGTTCTGGCGGCGGGCATCTGGTACTGGCATGGCCTTGGCAAGGTGGAAACCGACGATGCCCAGGTGGACGGGCGCATCTTCATGGTTTCGCCACGCGTGGCGGGCTACGTGGTGGACGTGCCCGTGGAGGACAACCAGTTCGTCAAGGAAGGTGAGGTGCTGGCCCGGCTGGACCCCACCGAGTATGAGGTGGCCGTGGCCGAGGCGCGCGCCCAGCTTGCCGCTTTGCAACGCGGCGTGCCGCTGGAGCTTTCGCAGACCGTGCACCGGGTGACCGGCGCCCAGGCCGTGGAAGAAGCCACCAAGCGCCGCGCCGCCCAGGCTCGTGACGAAGAGGACGCCGCCCGCTACGAAATGGAGCGCCTGTCCACCGAGCAGGCCCAGGCCGCGCTGGACCGGCGCCGCCTGGATGCCCTGGTGGGGCAGGGTGCCGTTTCGAGAGAGGCGGCGGACCGCGCCCGTTCCACCGATGATGCCGCCAAGGCCCGGCTGGAATCGTCCCGCGCCAAGCTGGAAGCCGCCAGCAAGGCCCGCGCTGCGGCAGAGGCCGAAATGCGCCGCGTGCGCGCCGAGGTGGACCTGGCCGGAACCGGGCAGGTGGTGGCGGAAATCCGCGCCCGCCAGGTGGAGGCCCAGCAGGCCAAGGTGCGCCAGGCCGAGCTGAATCTGGAATGGACCACCGTGCGCGCCCCCGTGGACGGCTACGTGACCAAGAAGAACGTGGAGCCGGGCCGCATGGTCACGCGCGGCCAGCCGATCATGGCCGTGGTGCCCATGTCGCCCGACCACCTGTGGGTGACGGCCAACTTCAAGGAAACCGAACTTACCGACGTGAAGCCCGGCCAGCCGTGCGAAATCCGGGTGGATACCTATCCCAACCTGGTGCTGAAGGGCCTGGTGGAATCGATCATGGCGGGCACCGGCGCGGCCTTTTCGCTGTTTCCGCCCCAGAATGCCTCGGGCAACTTCGTGAAGGTGGTGCAGCGCATACCCGTGCGGTTGCGCCTGACCGACTATGACCCCGCCACCATGCCGCCCCTGCGCGTGGGCATGAGCGTGGTGCCGGTGATCTTTACCGGCAGGGGCGTTTCCGAGGTGCCCCCGCGCGCCGTGGGACCGGATGGTGCCGCCGTGCGCGGTGAAGGGGCTGGCGCCAGTGCCGGGCAGGCGGCGAAGCCCGCCGCCAACGGTACG
>NZ_VSMK01000237.1 GCF_011682075.1 Nitratidesulfovibrio liaohensis | reverse complement strand
CGGCGCGGCAGGCCGAAGAGGCCGCGCAGGCAGCCAAGGCCGCTGCCCAGGCCGCCGCCAAGGCCGCCCAGGCCAAACAGGCCGCCGCAGTGAATGAAGGGGGCAGGGCATGAGAATAGGTGTTTTCGTCTGCCACTGCGGCAGCAACATCGGCGGCACCGTGGATGTGCCCGGCGTGGCCGAGGTGGCCCGCGCCTACCCCGACGTGGTCTTTTCTTCCGACACCATGTACGCGTGCTCCGAACCGGGGCAGGCGGCCATCGTGGACGCCATCAAGGAGCATGCGCTGGACGGCGTGGTGGTTGCCTCGTGCACCCCGCGCATGCACGAACCCACCTTCCGCCGCACGGTGGAACGGGCCGGGCTGAACCGCTACATGTTCGAAATGGCCAACATCCGCGAGCATGTATCGTGGATCGGCAAGGACCGCGAGGCCAACAGCAACAAGGCTGCGGAGCTGGTCCGCATGGCCGTGGAAAAGCTGCGCCTGAACGCGCCGCTGTACCCCAAGTCGTTCGACGTGACCAAGCGCGTGCTGGTCATCGGCGGCGGCGTGGCGGGCATCCAGGCCGCGCTGGACTGTGCCGACGGCGGCATCGAAGTGGTGCTGGTGGAGCGCGAATCGACCATCGGCGGCAAGATGGCCAAGCTGGACAAGACGTTCCCCACCGTGGACTGTTCCAGCTGCATCCTTGGCCCCAAGATGGTGGACGTGTCGCAACACCCCAACATCCGCCTGTACGCCCATGCCGAGGTAGAGAAGATCGGCGGCTACGTGGGCAACTTCAAGGTGGACGTGCGGCGCAAGGCCACCTACGTGGACTGGGAACTGTGCACCGGCTGCGGCCTGTGCATGGAAAAGTGCCCCAGCAGGAAGTCGCCCGATGCGTTCAACGAGCACGTGGGCGTCACCACCTCCATCAACATTCCGTTCCCGCAGGCCATCCCCAAGAAGGCCATCATCGATCCCACGTCCTGCCGCCAGTTCGTCAAGGGCAAGTGCGGCGTGTGCGCCAAGGTGTGTCCCACCGGGGCCATCCGCTACGACATGGAAGACCAGGTGGTCACCGAGGAAGTGGGGGCCATCATCACGGCCACGGGCTACGACCTGTTCGATTACACCAAATACGCGGAATACGGCGGCGGGCGCTACCCGGACGTGATCACCTCCTTGCAGTACGAACGGCTGCTGTCGGCCTCCGGCCCAACGGGCGGGCACGTCAAGCGCCCCTCTGACGGAAAAGAGCCCAAGACCGTGGTGTTCATCCAGTGCGTCGGTTCGCGTGACCGTTCCGTGGACCGCCCGTACTGCAGCGGCTTCTGCTGCATGTACACCGCCAAGCAGGCGGTGCTGACCAAGGACCACATCCCCGATTCGCGCAGCTACGTCTTCTACATGGACATTCGCGCCAACGGGAAGATGTACGAGGAGTTCACCCGCCGGGCCATGGAAGAATACGGCGTGCAGTACGTGCGCGGCCGCGTGTCCATGATCGTCCCGCAGGGCGACACGTACCTGGTGCGCGGGGTGGATACGCTGCTTGGCGAACAGGTGGAGGTGCCCGCCGACCTGGTGGTGCTGGCCGTGGGGGCGGAATCGTCCCACGGGGCACCGCAACTGGCCGAAAAGCTGCGCATCTCGTACGACAATTACGGCTTTTTCATGGAAAGCCATTGCAAGCTGCGTCCGGTGGAAACCAATACCGCGGGGGTCTACCTTGCCGGTGCGTGCCAGGGCCCCAAGGACATCCCGTCCTCGGTGGGGCAGGGCAGCGCGGCGGCGGCCAAGGTGCTGGGCCTTTTCTCGCGCGGCAGGCTGGAAAGCGACCCGCAGATATCGCAGGTGGACGTGCGCCGCTGCGTGGGCTGCGGCAAGTGCATCACCACCTGTCCCTACGGGGCCATCGAATGGATGGAACTGCGCGGCGAGATGAAGGCCCGCGTCATTGAAACGGTGTGCCAGGGCTGCGGTATCTGCACGGTCACCTGTCCGCAGGGGGCCATCCAGCTGCAGCACTTCACCGACAACCAGATCCTCGCGGAGGTCAACGCACTATGCCTGTCCTGAAGGGGAAGGAACTCCGCGTCGTAGGGTTCCTGTGCAACTGGTGCTCGTACGGCGGTGCCGACACCGCCGGGGTCGGGCGATTCTCGCAGCCCACGGACCTGCGCATCATCCGCGTGCCCTGTTCGGGTCGCGTGGATCCCATGTTCGTGGTCAAGGCGCTGCTTGGCGGCGCGGACGGGGTGCTGGTTTCCGGCTGCCACCCGCGCGACTGTCACTACAGCCAGGGCAACTTCTATGCCCGGCGTCGGCTTGAAACGCTGAAGACCTTCCTGCCCGCCCTCGGCATCGACCCGGACCGCTTCCAGTACACCTGGGTTTCCGCGTCGGAAGGGCAGCGCTGGAAGAACGTGGTCTCCACCTTTGTCGAAAAGGTGCATCAGCTGGGGCATGCCCCGCGCATAGAGGAAGCCGCACCGTACCTGCCGCTGGCGGCGGGGGGCGACAGCCCGCGCGCGCCGTTGCGTCCGCTTGCCTACCCGGCGGCGGGAACGCTGGCCGCATCGCTGGAGCAACTGCGCGAAAAGATCCGCGCGGCGCTGCCGGAGCTGGACTGCGTCATCGGCTGGCAGCAGGGCTTTGACGCGCTGCACGCCACGCCGCTGTTCATGCGCAAGCCGGAAGACGTGGACAAGCTGACCTGGGGCCCGCTGAACGTGCACAACCTGGCCACCTACCTGCCGCAGTTCAAGAACCGCAAGGTGGGCGTGGTGGTGAAGGGGTGCGACAGCCGCTCGGTCATAGAGCTGTTGCAGGAAAAGCTGGTGGAGCCCGACAACGTGCGGGTGTTCGGCATGGCCTGCGAGGGCGTGGTGGACATGACCCGCGTGCAGAAGGCCCTGAATGGTACTGGTTCGGAAGGGGCAGGCACCGCGGATGGCGCGATGTGCGCAGACGTGGCGCCTGCGTCGGTGGCGGCGGAAGGCGACGGCCTGACCGTTGAGGGAGAAACCCCCGCGCGTCTGAAGCTGACCGACGTGGTGGCCGAAAAGTGCCGCACCTGCGACACCCCCGTGCCCCTCTTGGGCGACGTGGTGGAGGGCAACGCCTCCGCCCCGGCTGGCCCTGCGCCCGACGCACCGCCCAGTCTCGAAGCCCTGGACGCCATGACACCGGAACAACGGCGCGGCTTCTGGCGCGCCCAGATGGACCGATGCCTGCGCTGCTACGCCTGCCGCAATGCCTGTCCCATGTGCGTGTGCCGCGACCACTGCATCGCCGAAAGCCGCGACCCGCACTGGACCACCCAGGAAGGCAACGTGCGCGAGAAGTTGCAGTTCCAGGTCATCCATGCCCTGCACCTGGCAGGGCGCTGCACCGAATGCGGCGAATGCCAGCGGGCCTGCCCGGTGAACATCCCGGTGCTGTCCCTCAAGCAGTGGATGAACCGTTCGGTGCGCACCCTGTTCGACTACCGCGCAGGCGTTGACGTGAACGCGGTGCCGCCGCTGCTGGCCTTTGCCGTGGAAGAAAAGAACATCAAGGAGCATGGGCTGTGATGAGCTTCGCACGATACATCGCGCGCGGCGAGCTTGCCCGCGCCCTCGACGACATGGCGCGGGGCCGCGTGACCTACGCACCCCGCCGCGAAGGCGACGCCGTGGTCTTCCGCCCCCGCGCGGAAGGCGAGGAACCGCTGCTGGCCCGCGCCACGGTGCCGCCCAAGGGCGTCATCTTTCCGCAGAGCGAGCGGCTGTTCGCCTTCATCCGCGAAAAGGATCCCAACGACCCCGGCCACACCACCGTGCGGCTGGATTCCACCGTGGACATCGAACCGGCGCTGATCTTCGGCGGTCGCCCGTGCGACGCGCGCGGCTTCCACATCTTCGACCGGGTGTACCTGAACGGCCCCCACCGCGACCCGTACTACGCGGCGCGGCGCGAGGCCACCGTGGTGGTCACCCTGGCCTGCAACAAGGCCGGGTCCACCTGCTTCTGCCACTGGACCGGCTGCGGCCCGGCGGACACCACCGGCTCGGACATCCTGCTGACACCCGTGGGCAGTGGTGACGACGGCGGCTTCGTGGCCGTGGCCGTCACCGAGCGCGGCGGCGCCGTGCTGGAAGCCGCCAACCTGCCCGAGGCAGACGCCGCCCGTTCGGACGCCGC